>NZ_CANRIC010000024.1:0-28997 GCF_947630565.1 uncultured Paenalcaligenes sp. | reverse complement strand
AGTGATGGCCAAAGGTGACAGGTTGGGCGACTTGTAGGTGTGTGAAGCCAGGCAAAATAGTATCGGCGTGATTAAGTGCCAACTGAGCTAACGCTTTTTGTAGCTGTCTAAGTAAGTCGCTATTTTGATCTATTTCTGCACGTAACCATAACCGGATATCAGTTGCAACCTGGTCATTTCGTGAACGGCCAGTGTGCAAACGTTTGCCTGCATCACCGATAATTTCAACTAACCGTTTTTCAATATTTAAGTGTACGTCCTCTAAATCAAGTAACCACTCAAATTCATTATTGTTGATTTCAGTGATGACTTGTTCCATACCGCGCTGAATGTCTTTTAGGTCATCCTGTGTAATGACGCCCACAGTGGCCAGCATTTCGGCATGAGCTAAAGAGCCTTGAATGTCATAGAGGGCTAGACGTTTATCAAAATCCACCGATGCGGTATAGCGCTTTACCAGATCAGAGACCGGCTCAGAGAATCGGGCGGACCAAGCTTGCGACTTGTTGTCGAATTGGTTGTGATTGTTTTGTTGCGTAGACATAAGAAAAGTAAAGTTATGAGAGATAGTAATAGCTATATGTTACCCTTTTTGCATGCCTATTGAAGGATTTTTGCTATTTCGTGCATTGAAAGACGATGTAAAAATCATTCCGCTTTTTAAGATTCAAGGAGAATAAATGGATAACGCAATTCAAATGGGTGATTGGTACGTCAATGATTGGCTCTACCAACACTTGCCTGAAGTATGGATGCAAATTTTAGCAGGTCTTTTTGTTCTGATTATGGCCTATGCGTTATTGCATTGGGCATCTTCTTTGGCAATGCGTTTTTTAGTAGGTCGTTTTTTACAGACCATAGGTAAGCAAGAGTGGCTAAATGCAATTAAAAATCGTCGGGTGATAGATCACCTCAGTGCATCCATTCCATTGTTTATTACGGGAACGGGGCTGGGTATGATCCCCGTTGAGCAAAAAACGCTAGATGTCATATCCAGAGTGGTATTAACGGTTTCATTACTGTTTTTGTTTAGAGCAATTAGTGCCATTTTACTTGTGTTTCAGGATGTGGTTGATGGCCGTAAGCAAGAGCAAGGCCGTTCTATTAAGGGCTATTTGCAATTACTACGCATGGTGTTTTGGTGTTTGGCGGTTATTGTGTTGATCGCCGTGTTGCTGAATAAGTCTCCTTTACTGATGATTTCGGGGTTAGGTGCCTTATCGGCCGTATTGTTATTGGTATTTAAAGATACGTTGCTTTCTTTAGTAGCCAGTGCGCAAATGAGCACCAATGACATGTTGCGTATTGGTGATTGGATTGAGATGCCTCAGTCTGGAGCGGATGGTGGTGTGGTTGATATTGCTTTACATACGGTAAAAGTGCAAAACTGGGATAACACAATAACGACTATTCCTACTTACAAGCTTTTTTCGGAGAGCTATAAAAACTGGCGTCAAATGTTTGAGTCCGGCGGTCGACGTATTAAACGCAGTTTACGGATTGATGCCGCTTCAGTGCGTTTTTTAAGTGATGATGAAATTGAAAAGCTCAGCCATATTTCGTTACTTAAAGATTATTTGAGTGAAAAAAAGGAACAGTTAGCCGAGGTTAATCAAAGCAAAGAGGCTGTTAATCGTCGACGCTTAACGAATCTAGGTACGTTTAGAGCGTATGCAAATGAATACATTAAGCACAAAGAGGGAATTCATGCTGGCATGACGATGATGGTTCGTATGATGGAGCCAACGGCAGAAGGGATCCCGATGGAGGTGTATTGTTTTACCAGCGATACTTCATGGGTGGGATTTGAGGGGATTCAAGGTGATGTGTTTGATCACTTGATCGCCATTTTGCCTGAAATGTCCCTAAGGCTGTATCAGACTCCATCTGGCTCTGATTTTTCTGGGGCATTTAATCCACAAAACAGACCTAAATCTATCGTAGAGTAAATAGCTGTAGGCGCTTAGTGCTACTATATGCCATTGTTTGCTTTATTTGATTGGACCAATGAAACAGATTACTGCCATGATTAAGCCCTTTAAGCTCGATGAGGTCCGAGAGGCCCTAGGAGAGCTTGATGTAAATGGGTTAACTATTACCGAAGTCAAAGGTTTTGGTAGACAAAAAGGACATACTGAACTGTATCGTGGTGCTGAATATGTGGTAGATTTTTTACCTAAAATTCGCATTGATATTGTGGTTCCTGCAACTCGTTGTGACGAGGTAATAGAGGCCATCATGCGAGCAGCACAAACGGGTAAAATCGGTGATGGTAAGATTTTTGTTACCCCTGTCGAACAGGTCATTCGAATACGCACAGGCGAAACAGGATTGGCTGCTTTATAGTAAAAAAGACCCGCTTTAAAGGCGGGTCTTTTTGATGTGTTATGATTTTTTGATGGATCGATAATCGCTGATTTTTAAGCCAATGAGAGCGATGCTAACAGTAGCCACAATAGGAAAAGTCCAGGTGTTAATACCATCCCAGCCTTGGGTAGCTAACAGCCGACCAGAGGAAAAGGATGATAGGGCAACAGAGCCAAAGATTAAGAAGTCATTAAAGGCTTGAACTCTACCCGTTTCTTCGGCTCTATAGCAATCCGTAACCAGTGTAGTAGCGCCAATAAAACTAAAGTTCCAGCCTATTCCCAATAAAATCAAACTAGTCCAAAAGTGGGCCACACTTAAGCCATTTAGTGCCGTTACACTGGCGGCGCCAATGAGTAAAATACCCACTAAGGTAACAGTGATTTTGCCAAAGCGTTGAATCAGCATAGAGGTAAAAAAGCTAGGGCCAAACATAGCTAATATATGCCATTGCACTCCTAGGGTAGAGTCTCTGGAACTATGTCCGCAGCCAATCATAGCAAGCGGAGAGGCTGTCATCATAAAACTCATTAAACTATATGAGACCATTCCCGTTAGCACCGCAATGATAAAGCGTGGGTTTTTGATTATTTGTAATAAAGGGCGCCCTGCAGGCGATGTAGATGAGGTAGGCGTTTGGGCGATTACGTCTGGGCGTAATAGGCTAATCAAAGGTATTGCTAGGGCAGCTAAAACAGCTTGGCCTAAGAAAGTCGCTGCAAACGGCGTCGTGGGCCATAAATCGCGTGTTAATAAAATTAACTGCGTCGCAACGACGGCTGCAACAAGCCCACCCAGCATTACCCACGAAATAGCCTTAGGCCTCCATGGGGCCGCTACGCTGTCTGCAGCAGCAAAGCGATAATTTTGCACATATGATGAGTAAAATCCGGCTAGAATAGTACCTAAGCAAAAAAGTAAAAATGAGCTACTGGTAATTCCAAAATAGGCGGTTAATCCCCCCGCTATCCCTAAGGCAGAGCCTAAAAAATAGGCATTACGACGTCCCATTTTGCGCATAAAAAACGCCGCTGGCAAAATGCCAAGCGCCATGCCCAGATTAAATAAACTAACAGGCACTGTGGCATGTTCAGGGTTAGACGCCAGTTGTTGGCCGACTAACCCCCCCAAGGCTACCACTAGGGCAGGGTTCGCCCCGCCTAAGGCCTGTAAGCCGGATAACAATTTTGCATTACGGCGGCCTGGACCCGAAAAAGTGTGATCGCTCATGTCGTAGTATGGAAATACAGAAAGGATAGGGTTTAGTAGTATAAGTTATAAATTAATAGCTAATGGTTATTTAGCCAAGCATTTCAGGACGAATGCTAAGGGTATGACTGAGTAGCTGAGTTTTATTTTGGCAAATGTCATCTCATTTGCATTACCGTTTAAATGAAGATTATGGAAATACGTATATCAAAAATTATGGCTGATCGTGGCATGTGCTCACGTCGCGAGGCCGACGCGTTTATCGAACGTGGCTGGGTGTCTGTTGATGGTGAAAAAGCAGTGCTAGGTCAAAAAGCATTGCCCACAGCTAAGGTTACTTTGCATCGCACTGCGCGTGAAAAACAAACGCAGCGCGTCACTATTATTTTAAATAAGCCAGTTGGTTATGTGTCAGGGCAGGCTGAAAAAGGCTATAGAAATGCCGTTTCGTTAATTCAAGCACATAATCAGTTTCGTGGTCGAGATAAAAAGGCCCCTCGTTTTAACCCCGCGCATTTGCGTGGATTAGCCCCAGCGGGTCGCTTGGATATTGACTCACAGGGTTTATTGGTTTTGACGCAAGACGGTCGTATTGCACGCCAACTAATCGGAGAGGATTCTCCTATAGATAAAGAATACCTAGTACGAGTAACTGGTAACTTAGACGAGCGTGGTCTAGCACTATTGAATTTTGGTCTTAGTTTAGATGGTGAGCCATTACGTCCGGCTAAGGTTAGCTGGCAAAATCAAGATCAACTACGCTTTGTATTGCACGAGGGCAAAAAACGTCAAATTCGCAGAATGTGTGAACTTGTCGGGTTAAAAGTAGTTGGTTTGAAGCGCATGCGCATGGGCGATGTGGTTATCGGGGATTTGCCCGAAGGCCAGTGGCGTTACCTGAAACCCGGCGAGCGCTTCTTTTAATTAAATACCTTCAAAATGAGCGGAAGGGGAGATGGTATCGATGGCGTCAGTCACGATGCCTTTACATCCCCAGCTTAACAACTCTTTTGCACGGGCTGGATCATTGACGGTCCAGATACACATTTGGTAGCCCGCCGCTACGGTTTCTTTGACTAGCTCATGGGTGGTTAGTTTGGTGTCTAAGTTCAAGGCCACACACCCTAAACGATGCATGCGCTCTAGATAGTCGGCAGGAACATGGTTTTCTATGAGTAAAGCACGGGGTAGGTCAGGAGCAGCCAGTTTAGCGGCTTCCAGGGCCGTCTCAGAAAATGAGGACAGCAAAGGTGGCAAATCGGCATCCTGCCAAAGTTGCTGTGCCAAACGGGCAACTCTGGCGCCGGTTTCGGCCTCAAAACCTGTTTCAGGTTTGATCTCTATATTGCTACGAATGCCATTGGCTATCGTGTAGGCTGCCATGGTGGCTAAGCTAAGAATCGGTTCGCCTGTATATTTTTTATCTAACCAGGCTCCAAAGTCAAAATGCAGTAAATCGGCAAAGCTATATGTGCTGGCTAGGCCTGCCCCATTTGATGTGCGGCGAATGTCATCGTCATGCAATAAAATCGCTACACCATCACGACTTAGCTTGACGTCGTATTCCATCATGGTAAAACCGTGTTGATGGCCCAATCGAACAGCAGCTAAGGTGTTTTCAGGTGCATGTTTACCTGCCCCACGATGGGCAATAAGGGTTGGGTAGTTCCAATTAAAAGCAGAGGTAGGCATAAAAAGGCAAAAACCAAAAAGATTACAGTAAAATAGCTGATTTTACTCTTAGAGTACCATCTTAGGTGCTGTACTTCGCAACTAAAGTGTTAAACTGCCTTGGTTATGTAACTAATCTATGGGTGGGTTGCTACCCGCTCTTAATAGGTGATTCATGTTCAATTTTATTCGTAGACATCAGCGCTTAATGCAACTGGTGTTGCTCATATTGATTTTGCCATCGTTTGTATTGATTGGCGTCAGTGGTTACTCTAATTATGTGTCCGGTGACGAGGACTTAGTCAAGGTCGGTGATCAGGCAGTCACTGCACAAGAGTTTGACATGGCACGACGTAATCAGCTTAATGATTTACAGCGTTCTATGGGTGGGGCTTTTGATCCAGCCTTAGTCGATACACCAGCCGCTAAACAGCAACTATTGGATTCTTTAGTTGATCGCCGTGTATTAATAGAGATAGCAACCAAAGAGCGCTTTAGCGTCTCTGACTCTGCCTTACGTCAGGCAATAGCGGCTATGCCAGAGCTCCAAGAGGATGGGGTCTTTTCTGCGCAGCGCTATAATCAGCTATTGGCAGGGGCGGGCATTACCACCCGAGATTTCGAGCAATCTCAACGTGCTGAGTTAGCCATTAGTCGTGTTTTAGCGCCTATTGTTGATACAGCAACATTGCCTCAAATAATTAATGACGAATTACAAAAAGTCTTAATGGATAGTCGCACTGTACAATTGCACGCCTTTACTGCTGAACAGTTTTTGGCCGAGCAAAGCGTGACAGATGAGGAAATTAAAGCATGGTATGACGCAAACCAAGATGCGTTGCGCTTGCCAGACTATGTGAATGTGGATTTTCTACTGCTTAACGAAGACGCTGCAGTAAAGAATGTCGCCTCAATTAGCGAAGACGATTTACAGGCTTATTTCGATCAAAATAAAGCCCGTTTTACTTCTCCAGCTCGAATTAATTTAAGCCATATTTTAGTTTTGCCTGGGTCGGATGACAGTGAGCACCAAGCCGCGCAACAATTAGCGAAAGGCTTGGCGGCTAAGGCGCAAGCTAATCCAGCTGATTTTGCAGAGTTAGCCAAAACATCTTCCCAAGATCGTGGTAGCGCTCAATCGGGTGGCGAACTGGGTTGGATTACTCAAGGTAACTGGCCCGAGGTCTTACAGAATGCTGTTTTTGCTTTGCAAAAAGGCGAGGTTTCTGGGGTGATTGAGGGTCCGGATGGCTATCACATCTTTAAGGCGAATGATTTTTTACCTGAGCAAAAACAGTCGTTTGAATCAGTAAAAGCCCAGATTACCGACGAGGTACGTCAACAGCTTGCGGCAGAGCGTTTTGCTGATATGGCAACACAACTAACAAATCTGGTCTATGAGAATCCGGAAAATCTGAATGCGGCAGCTGATGCCCTAGGTTTGCCGATTCAAACAGCCCAGGGCGTAGCACGTGATCGTTTACTGAATAATGCTGAGTTAGGTATTGATCAGCAGGCATTTAGCACAGCCGCTTTACTAGAAGATCCTCGGGTACGACGTGCTTTATATACGGCGCAATCGCTTGAGCAGCAGCAGAATGCAGGCGTGATCGAGTTAGCTTCAGACTCAATCGTAGCAGTGCGCGTGAATCAGTTTGTGGCTGCACATGTACCTAGCTTAGACCAGTTACATGATCAGGTTAAAAAACAACTTGAGCAAGAAAAAGCCTTGGTTGCAGCCCGCGAAGCAGGGAAAAAACAATTGGCTGAATTACAGGCAGGCGCGCAGACTACCATTGAGTTTAGCGAGTCCTTAGATGTCAGTCGTGTTGATAATCAGCAAATACCTAAAACAACCTTAGATGTGCTCATGAGCGCTGAAATCAATCAGCTACCTGCTTTTGTAGGGGCTGAAAGTGCTAATGGATTTCATTTGGTTAAAATCGTAGGTAAAGATAGCAGCTCCCCTGACCCGATGATTGCTGATTTTTTGCAAAAACAATTGCAGCAATTGTGGGGTAATGCCCAAGAGCAGGTGGTCATGCAAGCATTACGAGATCAGCTGGAAGTCAAGCAGTTGCCTGCCTCAGAGCAAGCTATGAGTGCTGAGCTAGACGCGGAATAATCTTTATTTAGTTTTTTAATTAAACCCCTATATGTGGATTCATGTAGGGGTTTTGATTTGATTCCCTAACATGACAATACGTAAAGAAGTAGGTCAAGGTATCGTCGCTAGCAGTTCTATTATGCTGGGGTACTTTCCGGTAGCGGTCTCCTTTGGAGTAGCAGCGGTTAGCGCGGGTATAGAGCCTTGGCTTGCTGTGCTCATTTCGGTCTGTATTTATGCCGGAGCCAGTCAGTTTATTTTATTGCTCTTGATCGCAGAGCAAACACCAGTAGTTAGTATGATGTTGATTGTCATCGTGGTGAATTTGCGGCATTTGTTTTATGGTCCGGCATTATTAAGTCAGTTTGGATCTGAACCCGGACCTAAGCCCTATGCATTAATGGCTTTTGGTCTGACCGATGAGGTATTTGCGGCGGCTAGAGCTAAAATTGATAACGTGGCGAGTGGCAGCAAAGCCTATTGGTATTTGGGGCTGCAGGTTGGGGCGTATGGCGCGTGGGTAATGGGCACCGTTGTCGGGGCATATGTGGCGACTGATTGGTTAGCCTCGCATCCTGTTTTACAACAGAGTCTTGCTTTTGTTTTACCCGCTTTGTTTTTTGCGTTGTTGTTAGATATGGTGGATCAGAGCCATCGATCGATGCTGCTGTGGGTGGCGGGTGTGACAGCTCTTTCATTGATTGTATTGCCGGCTCATAGTAGTTTAATTGTGGGGATGCTGGCAGGCAGTATATGGGCTGTTTGGCCTATTCGAGCAAAGGATCTGGTATGACTGGTTGGCAGATTACCATTTTAGTAGTGGGGGCGGGCCTAGGAACCTATTTATTGCGTTACTTACCTATGCGTTGGTTTGTGCAGTTGCAGTCTGTATTTCAGCAGCCCCTTTTGCGTGCAGCGCTGGTTGCATTGGGGCCAGCAGCTATTGTTGCTTTACTTGTGGTGTCTTTGGCGGGCTTAATTCAATTTGATACAGTGACTCAGGCCCAGTCTGACCTATTGCGTATTGCTGTTGCCCTATTGGGGATTTGGTGTAGCCATCGTTTATACAAAAACACCATAGTCGCTACCTTTGTGGGGGTATTGATCTATGGTGTGATGATACTGTGGCAGGGCACGCTATAGCTTGATTGCTAAGAGTTTGCCCCTTTAACACGTACAATTTTTTGTACCTGAGGTACTTGGCGCATAGAACGAATGACCTGAGCCAAATGATTACGACTATCTACTTGGATAGTTAGATGTAATAAGGCGGCAGCGCCATCCTCATCAGGCATCGTGAGGTGTAAAATATTAGAGTCTGCATCCGTAATCGTTGCAGCCAGACGACCTAGTACGCCACGCTCGTTGAGCACAGTCACGTCAATGCGTGTGGATAGATGTCTAGCGGTTTGATTATCCCAGATCACGGGAATCCAACGCTCACGCTCTTTGGCTTGTAAACGCTGGGCAACGGCACACTCAGCCATATGCACAACTAAGCCATGGCCCATACGTATGCCACCAATGATGGCATCCCCTGGCAGCGGGCCGCAGCACGGTGCGAGCTGCACAGCTTGACCCTCATTACCATGAATGACAATAGGGGCTTGAGTATTAGAGTTGTACTCGTCGACTGCCGTTGCTGTGGTCTCTAGTAATGGGTTGTCGGAGGTAAAGCGGCGTGCTACTACGGCTGCTAGGCGTTTACCTAAACCAATATCAGCGAGAATTTCCTCACGAGAGGCAGCCCCGGAATTTTTTGCTAAATTATCCCACGTCGGGTTATTGTCTTCGGGCATGTCAATACCAAGCTCAGTAAGTGCTTGTTTAAGTAGACGCCGCCCAAAGGCAACTGATTCTTCGTATTGTACAGTGCGCAAATAATGACGGATCTCAGAGCGAGCTCTACCGGTGCGTACATGGTTGAGCCATTGTGCGCTGGGGCGGGCCGCAGGTGAGGTGATGATTTCAACTAAATCACCGCTTTTTAACTCGCTGCGTAAAGAAACGAATTCGTTATTTACCTTGGCGGCGACGGCATGATTACCAATATCAGAGTGAATGGTATAGGCAAAATCAATAGGAATCGCGCCTTTAGGTAAAGAGATGATCTTGCCGCGAGGCGTATTGACATAGACCGCGTCAGGGAATAAGTCGACCTTAACGTGATCTAAGAATTCGCTGGAGTCACCCGTTTGACTCTGGATATCGAGCAATGACTGCAACCAACGGTGTGTGCGTTTTTGTAGTTCATTGAGCGATACGTCTTCGTTTTTGTATAGCCAATGTGAGGCTACCCCTTCTTCGGCAACATGGTCCATTTCTCGGGTGCGAATTTGAAACTCTACCGGAGTGCCATAAGGACCAATCAGCGTAGTGTGTAGCGATTGATAGCCATTTATTTTTGGGATGGCAATATAGTCTTTGAATTTTCCGGGTACAGGACGATAGAGTTGGTGCAAGGTTCCTAAGGCTAAATAGCACTCAGGTAAGGTATGCACGATAATGCGGAAACCATAAATATCTAAGACGTCAGAAAAAGATTTTTTCTGCTCAACCATTTTACAGAAAATACTGTAGAGGGATTTTTCACGCCCAGAGATATCCGCCTCTATGCCCGCAGCAGGTAATGCATTTTGTACCGAGTCGGTGATTTTTCCTAGGGCATCACGTCGATTGCCCCGTGCTGAGAGTAGCGCTTTGTGTAAAACGCGATAGCGATTTGGGTGAATGGCTTGGAAACAACGGTCTTGTAATTCACGGAACAACGCATTGAGACCTAGTCGGTGCGCAATGGGCGCATAGATCTCTAGGGTTTCTTTGGCAATACGGCGTTGCTTTTCAGGACTGACGGCGTCCAGAGTGCGCATATTGTGCAACCGGTCTGCCAGTTTAATCAAAATCACCCGCACATCGCGAGCCATAGCCAGCAGCATTTTCCTGAAGCTTTCGGCTTGTTGTTGGCTCTTGGTCTCGAATTGCAATCGCTCTAGTTTTGAGACGCCATCCACGATTTCAGCAACATCAGTGCCAAATTTTTCAGCTAATTCTTGTTTGCTGACATCTTGGTCTTCGATGACATCATGCAGTAAGGCAGCCATGAGTGATTCGGCATCGAGTTTCCAGCCAGCACAGATTTCCGTCACCGCAATAGGGTGAGTAATGTATGGCTCGCCACTAGATCGAAACTGGCCTAAATGGGCTTCATCGGCTAATTTATATGCCTCGCGTACACGCTCTACATCGGCTTCTGTTAAATATTTGCTGATGATTTTGGTTAAAGGGGCAAGGGAGGCAATGGTGTTTTTAGCAGGGGCGAGCTTAGGCACGGAAACCGCGTTTTTACGCCGACCTATACGAGAGCCTTTTTTAAGTACTGCAAGTAAGCCTGAAGAGGCGCCTTTGAGTGTAGAAAATGCCATTGCCTGTCCTTTATTGCTGCCTGGATTAGGTGGGTACTTTACGTAGCATTTCTAAGCCAGTCGCGGCCGCTGCGATTTCACGCAGAGCAGTTACGGTTGGCTTGTTTTTGCTTTCAAGGCGTGGTTCGTGGCCTTGGGCTAATTCGCGAGCGCGGTAGGCGGCAACTAATGTTAAGTTAAAGCGATTTGGGATCTGATCTAAGCAGTCTTCGACCGTAATACGAGCCATAAGGGTCTACCTGTAAATAAAGTTGGGACAATAAGATAATTATAGTAAATCTGCGGCCACTGATGCGCTAATCCCAAGCTGATTAAATAAGTCAGCATGGCGTTTGGCTTGTTCGGTAGTGCGCAAACGGCTAGTTTGAATAATTGCCGTTAACTGAGTTAATGCTACATCAAAGTCTTTATTGATAATAGCATATTGGAACTCGCCCACATGAGCCATTTCTCCGCCCGCTGCTAACAATCGACGAGCAATCACAGCATCATCGTCTTGACCACGCTTACGTAAGCGCTGCCCAAGCTCTTCAATGGAAGGGGGGAGAATAAAAATGCCTATGGCATTGGGAAAATGCTCTCGTACCTGACGAGCACCTTGCCAGTCGATCTCAAGCAATACATCAAGGCCTTGCTCTAGTGCTTGGCGTACTGGCTGGGCTGGTGTGCCGTAGAAATTGCTATGGACCTCAGCGTGTTCGAGTAAGTTATTACTATCACGTAAGCGATTATATTCTTCAGTGCTCACAAAATGATAGTGTTTTCCATTTTCCTCGCCTGGACGGATGGGGCGAGTAGTACAGGAAATGGAAAGCATAATACTTGGTTCTTGGGCCAGCAGCGCATTGACTAGACTGGATTTCCCTGCGCCGCTTGGCGCTGCGACTAAATAGATATTACCTGTGGGCTTAACAGACATGGAAGTCCTTTAGTGATGTTTAGTTTGACCGGCACTAATACCGAATTGCTTTAAGACCTCGTCTTTGGTGGCGATGTCAAAACAGAGAAATACGATGGTGTCGTCAGCATTTAAGTTTTGGCTGACATCATCAATCATTGCACTCGCATCTTGTGGTTGGGCTACTGCCATGACATGGATGTCGCCATCTGCTTCAAAACGCTCTTGAGGCACAATATCGGCCACACGATCAATGTTTGGTTCGCTGACAACCACATAGGCTTGGACAGGGCAATCATCTAAATACACATGAAGCACTGCACCATCGTCAAGGGTTGCGAGTAGTTGGTTGGTAGGGCTCATAAAGGCCTCCGCTTAGTTTGAAGTTAGAGCTACAGATCAAACTGCACAATAACAGGAGTATGGTCGGAAGGTTGCTCATTAGAGCGCGGTGTTTTATCCACCACGCAGTTGACGCAGTAAGGAACTAAGGCGTCGGAAATGAGAGCATGGTCAATGCGTAAGCCGGCATCACGTCTAAACGCACCTCGACGGTAATCCCACCAAGAGAAACCGGGAGACTCAGTGTCAAAGAGACGGAAAGCATCGTGTAGCCCTAAGTCGATCAGTTTTTGCCATGCGGCTCGCTCTGCGGGTGAAACGTGGACTTTACCTTCCCATTTTTTTGGGTCATGTACATCTAAATCGGTGGGTGCGACGTTGTAGTCACCCAAAATCATGAGGTTTGGATAACGACTTAGCTCATCTTGAAGCCACTCATGGAGGGCGGCAAACCAGTTCATCTTATAGACATACTTATCGCTTTCTAGGTCTTGGCCATTAGGGCAGTAGGCGCTGATGACCCGTAGGGGGCCTTTAGGGCTGTCGTAAGTTGCTGCCACAATGCGTTGTTGATGGTCTTCAAACCCAGGGATGTTGCGTTGCACGTCTGTGCCAGTTGTTTTGCTAATTAAGGCGACACCATTATAAGTAGGTTGACCCGCCCATTGGGCTTGATAGCCTATTTCCTCTAATGCCTCTAGGGGGAATTTATCCTGGGGGAGTTTGAGTTCTTGTAAGCACAAAACATCAACGGGGTTATTTTCTAGCCAGTCAATTACTTGTGGAAGCCGCACACGTAATGAGTTGACATTCCAAGTAGCAAATTTCACGATCATAGCCCTAATTAAGCAGTAAAGAATGGATTTTCGAGCAAATAATTTTAGCTAGATCATAACCGATTACACAAAAAAATTAGCTGAAAACTAATTCAATCGTAAGAGCATACATTTAAAAATATAGCTAAGTATTTGTATTTATTTGATTTTTTGTTTTGTTTTTGGTATAATGCTCTTTGTGTGGGGCGTAAGGGATGCCCCTCTGTTTTTTGGCAGGAGGTGTACAGATGGCTACTAAACGACCAACTCGTCGTCGTCAGCAACTTGAGATCGAACCCTTAAATTGGGTCGCACCCGATGCGCGTAAAGACCAAAGTGACAAACGCGTCGAGCAAGACGAACAAGACCAAGACAATAAGAAAATAGCCGAAAGCTAATTTTTATTGTTATAGAATACTAAACGCGCAGGCATCATTGTCTGCGCGTTTTGTTTTTATATAGATAGGAGGTAAGCAATTGGACTATGACCCGTCCATCGATCTAGATGATGTGACTCTCTCTGAGAGCGATGGTATTCGTTATTTGCATTTTGGTACTGAGTGGATTCAAGGCGCGATGCGCATCGTGCGTCCCCATGATTTGGTTCTAACATATACACAGCAAATGATGGCTTGGCTGTTGTTTCATGAGCCTCAAGAACAAGAAGACATTGGTATTTTAGGGCTAGGGGCTGGGTCGTTGTTACGCTTTTGCATGAAGCACACAACCAGTACCCTACATACCGCAGAGATCAATCCCAGAGTGACGGCCATGTGCCGGTCCTTTTTTAGATTGCCTGAAAATGCGCGGTCACAGATTTATCATCAAGACGCTGAAAAATGGGTCGCCAGTACGGAACACATTGCACGCTATAAGGTGTTGATGGTGGATCTGTATGATGCAGCCGCTCAAGGGCCCGTTTGCTCCTCTGAGGCTTTCTATAAAAACTGTTATCAGTGTTTAGATGAAGAAGGCTTAATGACTGTGAATTTATTTGGTGCGCATCATAGTTATGATGAAAATATTGATCATATAGCACGGGCTTTTAATGGCAATGTTCTGGTGCTGCCCGAGATAGATGAGGGCAATACGGTTGTCATTGCTTTTAAAGGGGATTTTTTAGCTCGTACCACGACGGCGATGTTGATGGATAGGGCGCAAGTAGTGCAGGATCAGTACAAACTACCAGCGCGACGTTGGGCTAAGTCTATCTTGGCAGACCAGCCTTAATTAAAGTGAGATTGAGTTAATCTAAACTTGGTGATTACGATGCGATTATCGTCTGCGTATTGTCAGGTTTTTTTCCAATTAACAGCAGGGTTATTCCCTGAGGCAATTTGTAATAAATCAGGGTAGACTTGTCGGCAATTGCATTATTTGCATACAAAACAATGTTTAGGAGCATCATTATGAAACGCAATAACACACTAAAAACGTTAGTGGGTTTGGCCCTCAGCGCTAGTTTGCTTGCCTCTACTGCTGCCTTTGCGCAGACGGTGTCTGTGTCTTCTATCGTAGAACACCCTGCCTTAGACTCGGTACGTGATGGCGTGAAAAAGGCCTTGAATGACGCAGGTTACACCGAGGAAAAAGGCCTAAAGTGGCAATTTCAGACAGCCCAAGGTAACACGGCAATTGCAGCTCAAATTGCTCGTAAATATGTAGGCGATAAGTCAGACGTTATTGTGGCTATCTCTACTCCCTCTGCTCAGGCAGTTGTAGCAGCGACTAAATCCATTCCTGTTGTTTTTTCTGCGGTGACAGATCCGGTTGCAGCACAATTAGTGTCGTCGTGGGATGCATCAGGAACTAATGTGAGTGGTGTTTCTGATATGTTGGTTTTAGAAAAACAATTAGAGCTCATTAAAAAAGTCGTCCCTAATGCGAAAAACGTTGGTATTGTTTATAACTCTGGCGAAGCTAACTCGGTAGTCGTCGTAGAGCGTCTGCGTGAATTACTTACTGCCAATAATATGGCTTTGGTCGAGGCCACAGCAGCCCGTACTGTAGACGTGGGTGCAGCGGCCCGTAGTTTAGTGGGTAAAGTTGACGTCATTTATACCAACACGGATAACAACGTGATTTCTGCTTTTGAAGCCTTAGTTAAGGTCGGTAATGATGCAAAAATCCCAATTATTGCATCAGATACGGATAGCGTAGCGCGTGGTGCCATTGCCGCATTAGGCGTTAACTATTACGACTTAGGCGTACAGACCGGTAATATGGTGGTACGTATTCTAAAAGGTGAAAAAGTCGGCAATATGGCCTCTGAAACCAGCGATAAACTAGAGTTGTTTGTTAATCCTGGTGCAGCAGAAAAACAAGGTGTGACCTTAGATGACGCGTTCATCAAGTCAGCCACAAAAATCATTGAATAATAAAGACACACCCTAACAGGCTGCTCTACCCGGGCATGCCTGTTTTTTTTACGAGCTGACACACAAATGTCTATTTACTCATTATGGGGTGCACTAGAAATTGGTTTGATCTTTGGCCTAGTGGCTTTAGGCGTACTTATTTCTTTTCGTATCCTTCGCTTTCCCGATTTAACCGTCGATGGTAGTTTTCCTTTAGGTGGAGCAGTCGCTGCCACATTGATTAGCCAGGGTTTTGATCCTTTTACCTCTACAATAATAGCGACAGGCATAGGTGCTTGTGCTGGGGTGATTACAGGGTGGCTCAATGTGCGATTAAAAATCATGGATTTACTTGCCAGTATTCTCATGATGATTGCCTTGTATTCCATTAATTTGCGCATTATGGGTAAACCGAATGTGCCATTAATTATGGAGCCCACGGTCTTTTCGGTTTTACAACCCGAAAGCCTGAGCGATTATGTGGCTCGCCCCTTATTATTAGTATTAATTGTGATCGCAGCTAAGCTCGCTTTAGACTGGTTTTTTACAACGCAAAAAGGGTTGGCGATGCGTGCTACAGGTTCGAATGCGCGTATGGCCAGAGCCCAGGGCGTAGCAACAGGTAATATGATTTTGCTAGGCATGGCAATCTCTAATGCATTGGTTGCTTTAGCCGGGGCCTTATTTGCTCAGTCGCAGGGTGGGGCAGATATTTCGATGGGGATTGGTACGATTGTGATTGGCTTAGCGGCAGTCATTGTGGGCGAAAGCATTCTGCCTTCTCGCCGCTTAGTCTATGCCACTTTAGCGGTGATTATTGGTGCTATTTTGTACCGATTCTTTATTGCTCTGGCTCTAAATGCTGACTTTATTGGCTTAAAAGCACAAGATTTGAACTTGGTAACGGCAATCTTGGTTACAATAGCGTTAGTCATTCCTTTACTGAAAAAACGACTACGTGGGGGACGCAAAGCGTAATCAATTATGTTAAGTGCAAAAAACTTACGTTTAACGTTTAACCCGGGGACACCTATAGAAACTCAGGCTCTTCGCGGAATGGAACTAGAGATCCCCAGCGGTCAGTTTGTAACGGTAATCGGCTCAAATGGAGCGGGCAAATCCACATTTTTGAATGCGGTATCAGGAGACCAAGAGGTCGATTCAGGTACTATACTGATTGACGATAAAGATGTAACACGCATGCCTGTGTGGGAAAGAGCACAATACGTAGCTCGTGTATTCCAAGATCCAATGGCAGGCACCTGCGAAGACCTCACCATAGAGGAAAACATGGCTTTAGCCTCTAATCGTGGTACGCGTCGTGGTTTGGCGGGTGCGGTTAAGGCTTCGATGCGGGAGGAATTTCGCACTCGACTTGAAACATTAGGTTTGGGTTTGGAAAATCGTCTTACAGATCGTATTGGGTTATTATCAGGAGGGCAGCGTCAGGCTGTCAGTTTGTTAATGTCTGCTATGCGTCCATCGCGTATTTTATTGCTTGATGAGCACACGGCGGCATTAGATCCTCGTACGGCTGATTTTGTGTTGGCCCTTACAGAACGTATAGTCAGTGATGGCAAATTAACCACCATGATGGTGACTCACAGCATGAAGCAAGCCCTAGAGGTCGGTGATCGAACTGTGATGCTCCATCAAGGTCAGGTTGTTCTTGATGTAAGTGGACCTGAACGGCAAGGTTTGCAGGTTCCGGATTTGTTAGCCATGTTTGAAAAAGTCAGGGGCGAAACCATAACTGATGATGCTTTATTATTAGGCTAATTCACTTATACTAACCATCGGCACCTTCTGGTGCCGATATGCATTTGTTTTATACTATTTTTAATCTTATTTTTAATTCGTTTACCGTTTAGGTTATGTTTTGTTTAGCATACCTAACCTGTCTGAATAACAGGAGCTTATCCATGTTTAAAACCCGCCATTTGGCGTGGCGCCCGCTACGCGCTGTTTTGTTTTCAGCTACTTTTTTGTTGGCTGCTTGTGGTGAGAAACCTCAACAACAAGACATGGCAGGCATGAAAGTTCCTGTTAGCGTCATACAGGTTCAGCCCGAAGTCACTTCAATTTTTACTGAATTACCTGGGCGCGTAGAGGCCATCAAAGAGGCTCAGGTGCGTGCACGAGTCACTGGGATTGTAACGGCCATTAATTTTGATCAAGGCTCAGAGGTCAAAGAGGGGGATTTGTTATTTACTATAGATCCAGCCCCCTATGAGGCCGTCCGTGATCAGGCTGCTGCACAATTGAAAAACGCTCAAGCTGAACTGGGTACTGCTAATGCACTAGCACAACGTTACAGTAAGCTCATTAAAGAAAATGCAGTAAGTCGTCAAGATTACGATACCGCAATGGCTGGCTCTAATCAGGCACAGGCTGCAGTGGCTGCTGCTAGAGCCACACTAAAAGCAGCGGAAATTGATTTGGGCTATACCAAGGTGACAGCACCGATTTCTGGGCGCATTGGACGTGCCGAAATTACCGAAGGTGCATTAGTTAATGCTGCCCAAGCCACGCATTTGGCAACCATTCAACAACTAGATAGTTTATATGTAGATATAACTCGTCCTGTGGGCGAGGTCATGGCATTACGTAAAGCGATTGCCGATGGCACATTGCGATCTGATCCAGATGGGGCAGCTAAGGTCTCAGCTGTGCTTGATGATCGTTCTATCTACAGTGAAACCGGTCGTCTTTTATTCTCTGGTGTTTCCGTGGACCCGACGACAGGCCAGCTAAATATGCGTGCTGTTTTCCCTAATCCAGATCAGCTTTTATTGCCTGGTATGTTTGTACGTGTACGAGTAGAGCAAGGGGTTGATGAGCAAGCCTTACTGGTTCCCGCTCAGGCCGTGCAGTACGCCGCAAATGGGGCAACCTCATTGATGCTCATCAAAGAGGGGGCGGTGCATGCTAGTCCAGTCAAGCTAGGTAATGCCGTGCAAGGACGTGTGATTATCAATGATGGTATTCAAGCGGGTGATACGGTTATTGTCGAAGGCTTCCAGAAAATTGGTCCAGGGGCTCCGGTGCAACCTATACCTTGGAAAGGCGAGGCTCCTACGCCAGCAAAGCCCGCCACGGATGCTCAGCCAGAAACATCCTCTACTGCTGATAATGGATAAGACTCATGCCACAGTTTTTTATTGATCGCCCTATTTTTGCGTGGGTGGTTGCTTTAGGGATTACGTTATTAGGCTTATTGTCTTTGCCTAATATGCCAATATCACAATATCCCGAAGTAGCGCCTCCTGCGATTTCTATTACTGCTACCTATCCTGGAGCTTCTGCGGATGATGTATCCAGCTCTGTAGCCAGTGTGATTGAGAATGAATTAAACGGTGCTAAAGGCTTACTTTACTACGAGTCCGTGAGTGATTCGTATGGACAAAGTGAAATTAAAGCGACCTTTGAGCCAGGTACCGATCCTGACATGGCGCAGGTTGATGTACAAAACCGAGTGTCAAACATTACCGCAACCTTACCCGCAGCCGTTGTGCAACAAGGTTTAAAAGTTGAGCAAAGTAATACGGGTTTCTTATTGGTGGTGGCCTTATCATCTGAGGACGGAGGCCTAACTCAAACTGAATTAGCCGATTACATTAAACGTAATGTGCAAAATGCGGTGTCCCGTGTACCAGGCGTAGGTAAGTTTCAATTATTTGCTGCAGGCAGAGCCATGCGGATTTGGGTCGACCCTGAAAAACTCGTTAGTTTTAACTTGAGTATGTCAGAGGTTAATGCCGCGATTGCACAACAAAACGTGCTTGTTTCTGCTGGTATTTTAGGCTCGCCCCCGAATGCATCAGAACAACGGGTAACAGCCCCTATTATCGTGAATGGGCAACTGCGTAGTGCCGAAGAATTTGAAAATGTGATTTTGCGCTCCTTTGCTGATGGTTCTTCGGTACGCGTGAAAGACATTGCTCGAGTAGAGATAGGTGCAGATAACTACCAGTTTGGTGCTCGTTTAAATGGTAAAACCACAGCCGCTTTTGCGATTTCTTTGTCACCTGATGCCAATGCGCTTTCAACCGCTAAAGGGATTAAGGACAAAATGGAAGAACTGAAAGCGTTTTTCCCGGCAGGCATTAAATACGATATTCCTTACGATACCTCACCCTATATTGAAACCTCTATTGAACAGGTAGTGCACACGCTACTAGAGGCGATGTTGTTGGTGTTTATCGTGATGTTTGTGTTTTTACAAAATATTCGCTACACCTTGATTCCGGCGTTAGTAGTACCTGTTGCTATTTTGGGTGCTCTGTCGGTAATGAATTTACTAGGCTTTTCCATCAACGTGCTCACTATGTTTGCCATGGTTCTAGCTATTGGTATTTTGGTGGATGATGCGATTGTAGTGGTGGAAAACGTTGAGCGGATTATGGCCGAAGAAGGTTTGTCTCCCAAAGAGGCAACGAAAAAGGCGATGCCACAAATTAGCGGAGCGATTGTAGGGATCACCCTGGTCTTAACGGTGGTGTTTTTGCCCCTAGCATTTATGTCGGGCTCAGTCGGTGTGATTTATCGTCAGTTCTCGGTTGCTATGGCTGTGTCCATTATGTTCTCAGGCTTTTTAGCGTTGACTTTTACACCTGCTTTATGTGTGACGATGCTTAAACCCATCCCTAAGGGCCAGCATGGCGTTGAGCGTCGTGGCTTTTTTGGTTGGTTTAATCGTTTCTTTGGTGCTATTACCAAAGGGTATACCGGCTTTATTGGTAAGAGCTTGCGTGCCGTAGGCCGCATGATGTTTGTCTATTTATTGCTCGTGGTGTTATTGGGCTGGGCATATATGCGTATGCCAACAGGGTTCTTGCCCGAAGAAGACCAAGGCTATGCACTAGCGAATATCGAATTGCCTGCTGGTTCTACTTCAAATCGTACCGTAGAGATTATTGAGCAAGTCGAAGGCTTCTTTAAGGCCCAACCTCAGGTAAAAGACATTATTGCGGTTCAGGGCTTTAGCTTTAATGGTAATGGTTTGAACTCAGCGATTGCTTTTGTGACACTTAAAGACTTTAAGGATCGAAAAGGTCCAGCTGACTCAGCTCAGGCAGTATCTGGTAAGGCCATGAAAAACCTCTTGTTCGGTCTACCCGATGCCATGGTGTTTTCAATTGTTCCCCCAGCAATTAGCTCTTTAGGCAATGCGTCTGGTTTCGATATTCGCCTAGAGGACCGAGCAAATCACGGTCATACGGCTTTATTACAAGCATCACAACAGTTATTGCAGTTAGCTTCTCAAAGTCCAGTATTAGCGCAGACTCGCATCACAGGTTTAAGTCCAGGTCGTCAGTGGAACTTAACGATTGATCGAGAAAAAGCAGCGGCTCAAGGTGTAAGTTTCGACGAGGCTTCTAATCTCATCGCGACGGCTTTAGGCTCAGCATATATTGGCAAATACACCAACTCTGGTTGGGTAGAGAATATTTGGGTACAAGCTGATGATCGTTTCCGTATGAATATCGAAGACGTGATGAAGCTAAATGCTAAAAATAACGAAGGCCGTATGGTTCCCTTGAGTACGTTTGTGACAGCTTCGTCAGAACAGGCGCCGGTACAAATCGTACGTTACAACAGCTACGAGTCTGTACGAATTGGTGGTGCTGCGGCTCCGGGCTACACCACTGGTGATGCCATGGCTGAAATGGAGCGTTTGATTGGTGAATTGCCAGCCGGTTTTGGTTTCGAGTGGACGGGTCTGTCTTACCAAGAAATTCAAGCTTCTGGTCAAAGTGCCATCTTAATGGGCTTAGCGGTACTGGTTGTTTTCATGGTATTGGCGGCGCTGTACGAAAGTTGGGCAATTCCCTTGGCTGTAATGCTTGCGGTTCCTTTAGGTATGCTCGGTGCAGTGCTCTTGGTGTCTGCGAAAGGGATGGCAAATGATGTGTACTTCCAGGTTGGGATGGTAACGGTTATTGGCTTATCTGCTAAAAATGCGATTCTAATTATTGAATTTGCTAAGGACGCAGTAGCCCGTGGTGGAGATATGATTGAGTCAACCGTAGAGGCTGCTCGCATGCGTTTCCGACCAATTATTATGACCTCATTTGCCTTTATTTTAGGTGTGACGCCATTGGCTTTGTCTTCTGGTGCTGGGGCTGCGAGTCAGAACGCGGTAGGTTTTGGGGTGTTAGGCGGTATGTTGGCTGCTACGCCACTAGCTGTATTGTTTGTACCTGCGTTTTTTGTAGCAGTATTGAAAGTATTTAAAACCAAACCTCGCTTATTAGGTGCGCAAGCCCAAGAAGGGCAAACGGGAGGACAGGCATGATAGTTGGAATGAAATCCGGTTTAACAGCACTAGCAACGGCTTTGGTATTAGCAGGGTGCTCATTTGCCCCTACCTATGAGCGGCCTATGGCTCCAGTTGCGCCACAGTTTGATCATCAAAATGCAGCGGATATAGATCAAGATTCAGCAAAGCTCGATGCCCTGGGATGGCGTGAGTTTTTTGCTGATGCGCATTTGCAAGGGTTAATTGAGCAGGCGTTGCTCAATAATCGAGATCTACGTATTGCTGTGGATCGTATCGAAGAGGCTCGTGCCCAGTATGGGATTGCACAAAGTGATCAGTTTCCTACTTTAGGGGTAGGAGGTGGTGGGCAGGTGACCCATAACCCATCGGACTTACGTGCAGGGGACGCCTCTATTAGTCGCTTTTTTCAAGCAGGGGTTGGTATTACCTCTTTTGAGTTAGACTTTTTTGGTCGCGTGCGAAATCTATCGCAAGCCGCCTATAGTCAGTATTTAGCGACAGAGCAAGCTCAGCGCACGGTACGAATCAATGTTGTTGCTCAGGTTGCTGAGGCTTATTTTCGCTGGCGTAGTGCTCAGCAAATGTATGACTTAATGGCGTCTACACTCGATAGCCGTGAGCGCACATATAAACTGGTTAATACGTTATTTGAGGTAGGCACTGCATCGGCCTTAGAGCGTCATCAGGCTCAATTGCAGCTTGATACGGTACGTGCTGATATGCAGCAAATGAAGCGTGCTCAGATGCAAGCTTATAATGCGTTGACGCTATTGGTCGGTACGACCATTCCTGAGGACTTGCCTGAGCCAGCCGTGTTTGGCAAGAATCAAATTGTGGCTGATATCCCAGTGGGATTACCCTCTAGCCTACTCGAGCGACGTCCTGATATTTTAGCAGCAGAACTACAGTTACAGGCCGCTTATGCCAACATAGGGGCTGCTCGTGCTGCATTTTTCCCTAACATTTCCATTACGGGTTTATTTGGCTTTGCGAGTCCTGCTTTTAGCTCTTTGTTTGATTCAGGTCGTACCTATTGGCAATATGCCCCCCAAATCACGATGCCTATTTTCTCTGGGGGCGTGAAAGGTGGGCTCGATTTAGCTAAAGCACGCCAAAATATAGCTGTCTCTAATTACGAGAAATCGATTCAGGTGGCATTTAAAGAGGTAGCGGATGCATTGGCGGGCGATGCCACATATAGCCAGCAGCTTGACGCCTTACGTGCGATGGAAAACTCCGCATCAGAGAGCTTACGTTTAGCGAACTTACGCTACGAAACAGGTATTGATAGCTTTTTACAGGTGCAAACGGCTGAAATTAACCTCTATGGTGCTCAGCAGTTATTTGTACAAACAGGAATGGAATCGTTATTAAATCGCGTTCTACTGTACAAAGCCTTAGGTGGTGGATGGCAGTTAGATGCGCAGCAACAGGAGCAATCATGATTGAGTTAGGTGTAAATATTGATCACGTAGCGACATTACGTCAGCAGCGTTTGACTACGTATCCCGATCCAATTATGGCGGCAGTACGGGCCGAAGAGGCTGGTGCAGACTTAATTACGTTGCATTTACGCGAGGATCGACGCCATATCCAAGATGCAGATGTGTATGCTATGCGTAAAGCAATTCGTACCCGGATGAACTTAGAGTGTGCGATTACTGCTGAAATGCTAAAAATCGCATGTGATGTTAAGCCTGAGGATGTGTGTTTAGTACCTGAAAAACGTACCGAACTAACAACCGAGGGTGGGCTAGATGTCATCAGCCATTTTGATAGTGTGCAAGCCGCCGTACAGCAATTACAGCAACACGGAATCCGCGTCTCTTTATTTATTGATGCGTGCACTCAACAAATAAAGCCGGGGCAACGGTGATCGAGTTACATACCGGCGCTTATGCGGATGCGCCTGATGAGGCCACAGCGGCTAAAGAACTAGAGCGGATTCGAGTAGGGGCTGCTCATGGTGTGGCTTTGGGCTTACGGGTCAATGCAGGACATGGTTTACATTATGGTAATGTACAAGCGGTAGCTGCGATTGCGGGTATTGCCGAGCTCAATATTGGTCATGCCATCGTAGCTCAGTCTGTATTTGATGGTTGGGAAAAAGCCGTTCGAGATATGAAAGCGTTAATTCGTACAGCAGGTTAAATTTATTAGGGATCTTATGTCTGTTATTGATGTTCTTTTAAGTCGTAATTCCACTAAGCAAATTGCCGGGCCAGGACCTTCTGAGGACCAAATTCAGCAAATACTAGCAACAGCGATGCGTGCGCCTGATCATGGTCGTTTACGTCCATGGCGCTTTAAGCGCATAGAAGGCCAAAATATTGGTCATTTAGCTGATTTGGCTGTGCATACAATGGCAGCCGAAGGTAAGCCATTAAACCCAACCAAAGAGCAAAATATGCGCGAGTGGTTGGGGCGAGCTCCATTGGTATTAGCGGTGGCATCGTATGTAGATCATAGTAATGAGCGCATTCCTCAGCATGAACGTATGATTGCGACTGGAGCTGCGGTGATGAATATTCTTAATGCAACTCATGCATTAGGTTTTGGTGCCTTTTGGAGTACAGGCATCGGCACCTATACCCAAGGTGTACCAGAAAGCCTAGGCTTTGATGCATTAGAGTACGAGTTCCTTGGTTTTGTTGTCATTGGCACATTAACCGGAGAGCCTACTCCCAAAGAGCGTCCTGCTGTTGAGGACTATGTGACCTCCTGGCAACCTACCGTCTAAATCAGTTATTTGTTTCGGTGTATTTAAGGGGCTTTTCTAAGCCCCTTAATATTGGGCAGTCAGGTCGGTCATCACCATGGCACTGTCGCGCTAAGATACGTAGAGTCTCAGCCATTTCGTGCAGTTGTTTGGCTTTTTCCTCTAGCTCTGCGATATGGCTTTCAGCAAGTTGTTTGACTTGTGAGCTACTACGAGCTGTATCTTGCCAAAGAGCTAATAGAGCCTCCAGTTGCTTAAGTGAAAAGCCCAGCTCTCTGGCGCGAGCTATAAATAATAAGGTATGTAAATCGCGCTCTTGATAGAGTCTATAACCGGCATCATTACGTATGGCAGCCGGTAATAAGCCTTTAGCCTCGTAGTCTCGGATCATTTTAGCGCTCAAGCCGCTGTGTGCAGCAGCTTGGCTAATTGTGTAGTGTTTCATACGGATTTGGCCTTAAAGCCTTTTAAACGTAGGGCATTAGAGACGACAAAGACACTAGAGAAAGCCATAGCTAAGGCGCTATAAATAGGTGAAAAAAGGTGGCCGGTGAGGGCTAATAGTAGCCCAGCAGCTAATGGAATGAGTGCGATGTTATACGCAAATGCCCAAAATAGATTTTGCTTAATATTACGTAGCGTTGCTTGAGAGAGTGCAATGGCAGTACCGCTGGTGCGTAAGTCATTATTTAATAAAACCACATTCGCTGACTCAATAGCTACATCTGTACCCGCCCCGACAGCAATACCAATATCAGCCTGTGCTAAAGCGGGGGCATCATTAATTCCATCGCCTACAAAAGCCGTTTTGCCATAATGCTGCTGTAGCTGTTGTACGATTTTTGCTTTATCGCCGGGCTGTGTTTGTGCATAGACCACATCTATATTGAGTTGCTCGGCGACATAGTGTGCCGTTAGTGTGTGATCCCCAGTAATCATTGCTGTTTTAATGCCTTGAGCATGTAATTGGGCAATGGCTTCCACCGCCTCTGGACGCAGTGCATCTACTACGGCTAATACACCAATAACTTGTTGATTACATGCAATATAGACAGGAGTTTTTCCTTGTTCAGCCAGAGCTTCATAATGCCGTTTTTGTGTGTGGCTGGGGTGAATATCTTGGTTTTCCAATAAACGAGCTGAACCCAAATAGTAATGGAGCGCGTTAATTTCAGCAGACACGCCCATTCCGGTGTGTGTGATCATGTTTTTTGGTTGGCTTAATGCCAAACCTTTATCTTTGGCGGCGGTCACAATAGCCGTAGCAATAGGGTGTTCCGAGTACTGTTGTAACGAAGCAATGTCTGCTAGTAATTGATTTTCATTCACTCCATCATCGAGTAGAAAATCATGCAGCACTGGTTTTGCTTGGGTTAAGGTTCCCGTTTTATCAAAGGCCACAACCCGAGTTTGTGCTAATTGTTGTAAGGCATCTCCTTGTCTAAAGAGAACACCTAGCTGGGCTGCTCTACCGGTCGCCACCATAATAGAGGTAGGTACAGCCAGACCCATAGCACAAGGACAGGCAACGATAAGAACCGCAACGGCATTAACGACTGCATAATTTAAGCTAGGGCCTGCTAACCACCAGCCCAGAAATACCACAGCGGCAACAAGTAAAACGATGGGTACGAACCAGGCGGTGACGGCATCGACTTTGTTTTGTACGGGCAGTTTAGTTGCTTGGGCTGACTCAACCAAACGAATGATATTAGCTAGGGTGGATTGAGATGAAACGTGTGTTGCTTGGATGGTTAGGGTTGCATTGCCATTAATTGTGCCCCCGATGACGGAGTCATTAGGGTTTTTGGTAATAGGCATGGATTCGCCAGTAATCATGGCTTCGTTGACATGGCTTTGCCCCTCAAGCACGATGGCATCGATGGGGATAGCTTCTCCTGCACGTACTAAAATACGATCGCCGACGGCAATTTGATCGATGGGTAAGTCAACCCATTGCTCCTTTCTGTGTACCCTTGCTGTGTGGCTTTGTAATCTGAGTAAGCGAGTAATCGCCTCGCCCGTTTGACCTTTGGCACGTGCCTCTAGGTATTTGCCCAAAAGAATAAGCGTAATAACAACGGCAGCGGCTTCAAAATAGAGGTGATTTGCACCTAGGGGTAAGAGTTGTGGCGTAAATAAGGCCACGATAGAGTAAAGCCAAGCACTACCTGCACCTATAGCCACTAAGCTATTCATATCTGGGCTGCGACTAAATAACGCTCTCATCCCTAGAGTGAAAAAATCACGGCCTGGAAATAAAATAACCAGCGTTGCTAACACAAATTGCCATATCCCTAATTGGGTGGTTGTGATATGGCTGTGTAACCAATGAGCGAAGGGGGGGATGAGGTGGCTGCCCATATCAGTAATAAATACAGGCAGAGTCAGTATTGCAGCAAAAATAAATTGGCGTTTTTTCTTTTGTGCTTCTTTGTTTAATGCTTGTTGTGCGGCAGCCGGTGCGGCGAGTTCATTTTCTGCCGTTAATACGTGCGCGTTGAACCCTTTTTGCTCGATAGCTTTAACCAAGAGCTCCTCTTGAACTTGCACATCGGGTTGTAAGGTCACGTAGGCCTTGGCGTTAGCGAGATTAACAAAAGCCGCCTCTACGCCATCAACGGATTTCAGCGCATTTTCTACATGGCGCACGCAGGCAGCGCAGTTCATGCCGTGTACGGCAAGATTAATACCAGTCGATTGAGTCATGATTGTCTCTGTGTTGTCTATATAGACTCTATTATGAACCTTTGCCTACGGTTAAGGTCAAATAAGACATGGTGGTTTTTGTGGTAGGGTGGTATTTGGGCTTCTTTTGTTTTATACCAAAAAAAAGCATTACATATAGTCGTAAAATAGAGTTTTAATCTAAAGGAAAAATAATGAAACAAGAATTTCTCGTTCCTGACATGACATGTGGCCATTGCGTAAAAATGATTACCGATACCATCCATGAATTTTCTCCGAATGCTGTGGTCAATGCAGACCCTAAAACACATTGGCTAACGGTAGAGGCAAACGATACTGATCCGCAGACCATTATTATGAAATTACAAGTGGCCGGTTATAGCCCGCAACAAGTTTAACGTAATTTTGCTCTAAACCAGTTCCCCCAAAAATGGATGTAAATAAGGAGTCTTTATGCAAAAGCGACACGCTGATGTGGTAATTATTGGTGCAGGTACTGCTGGTATGACCGCCTATCGTGCGGCCAGTCGAACGGGAAAAAAAGCCATTTTAGTTGAGGGTGGGCCATTTGGTACCACCTGCGCACGCGTTGGATGTATGCCTTCTAAATTACTGATCGCTGCTGCCGAGGCAGCGCATACGGCTCGTCATACCGCTGCGTTCGGGGTGCATGTAGATGGGACTATACGTATTGATGGCAAAGAGGTTATGCAGCGTGTCAAAGCAGAACGAGATCGTTTTGTGGGTTTTGTCATCAGTGATGTAGAGGGATTTCCCGCGGATGACAAGGTATTGGGTTATGCCAAATTTATTGATGATCAGACGGTGCAGGTGGACGATCATACCCAAATTAGTGCAAGTAGTTTTGTGATTGCCACAGGGTCTTCGCCGTTCGCTCCACCCGAGTTACAGGCTGCTGGTGATAGACTCATTTTTAATGATGATGTGTTTGAGTGGGACGATTTACCCAACAGTATCGTGGTGATTGGCGCCGGAGTCATTGGTTTAGAGCTAGGTCAAGCCTTAAGCCGCTTAGGTGTGCAGACGACCTTATTAAATCGTAGTGATACGGTAGGAGGTATCTCGGACCCAATGGTGCGCGAGGCAGCGCGTAAGGCATTTTGTGATGAATTTAACTTGCAAGGAAATGCAAAAGTCACTGCTACAGAATTAGTTGGTAATCAGGTTGTTGTGCATTACGAGCAAAACGGTAACGCGCAGCAGGTAAAGGCGGATTATGTGCTCAGTGCAGCAGGTCGTATGCCTAATCTAAAAAAACTTAGTTTAGAAAATACCTCTGCTGTGCTAAATGAAAAAGGTATGCCCGCTTTTGATAAAAATACCTTATTGATTGATAATACCTCCATCTTTTTTGCCGGTGATGTAAATCATTTGCATCCTATTTTGCACGAGGCCGCAGATGATGGTGCCCAATCTGGGAAAAATGCGGCGCAATGGCCAGCTACGCCTGAGCCCGTTAGGCGTCGTGCGTCGATGGGTGTGGTATTTACAGATCCTCAGATCATGAGGGTAGGGGCTGCATATCGTGATTTAAATGAAAATGAAATCCGTATCGGAGAGGTCGATTTCTCAAGCCAAGGCCGTTCTCGAGTTATGCTAAAAAACTGTGGTCGATTACGCGTGTATGCCGATAAATCGACGGATCGGTTTCTAGGTGCCGAGATGCTAGGCCCAGCAGCCGAGCACATGGCTCATTTATTGGCTTGGTGTTTGCAAATGCAATTGACCATAGATCAGATGCTAGCGATGCCTTTTTACCATCCTGTGATCGAAGAAGGGCTACGCACTGCTTTACGGGGTGCTCGTCGTTAAGCTCCTAGACTCCTGATAATGAAAAACCCCATCCTTTTTATGGTTGGGGTTTTTTGATAAGTAAGTCAGTAACAGATTAGGAGTTTAAAAGAGTACGTACCTTTTCAACCACTGTTTCGACTTCTTCGGAGTCAGAGGCTAAGTAACGGGCTTTACCCTTAGCATCAAAAAAATACACGCCGCGGCTATGTGAGACTTCGTAGTCATTCGGATTAGAGGAGCGAGGCTTCTCTATCTGAAAGGCAACCCGATAGCGACGTGCTAAATCAGCAATTTGTTTCTCAGT
>NZ_CANRIC010000023.1:0-29785 GCF_947630565.1 uncultured Paenalcaligenes sp. | reverse complement strand
TTGGAGGCGCAAACCGGAATCGAACCGATCTACACGGATTTGCAATCCGGTGCATAACCTCTCTGCCATTGCGCCAAGTAAAAAAGGATTATAAGCAGCTTATGATTATTTTGCAAGTGCAGCTCGCTCTTGCTGATGCGCAACGAGTTTTTTTGGGATAAAGAAATACATTTATTTGGTTTTTTGATGGTGTTGACAACAAAATGACGAATCTATCCGATGTACCTGTTATTACACGTGAGTTTTACGCTAACAGCGATTGTGCTTGGGTAGCCCAACAGCTAGTGGGTAAAACGATAGTTGTGCATAAGCAAGGGCAGATTAAAGCAGCTCGTATTGTAGAAACAGAGGCGTATTTAGGGCCACATGATTTGGCGGCTCATTCATCCAAAGGACTGACTGCCCGTACACAAGTTATGTTTGGAGAGGCGGGGTATGCTTATGTGTATTTAATTCAATAGAACTGAAAGTTACGGTATCACGTATAACACGCAGCAATAATAGGCATGTTATCTGCCCATAGCGGAATTCTTAATTTTTTGATCTGTTTTGTATTGGCTTAATGCGTAGGTTGCCCAGATAGCGGCAGGAATCCAGCCAATTAGAGTGACTTGTAAAATTAACGATAAGATTCCAGCAAAGGGACGACCTATGGTAAAGAACACGGCAAACGGTAGAAATATAGCTAAAAATAGGCGCATAATTAATCCTTAATAAAACGGAGTATCCGTAAGAGACGGTAGCCATTATAGAAAGGCGTGCCTAAGGCATACAGTAAGCAATTGTGTCTGTGGTGTAGTCCCTTTTGCTGGTAATGCGTTTAATATCCTAAGGTCAGGCCATCCGGGTTGCGTGGGTCAGAATAGCCCCAAAGAGCATGCGCATTTCGTTGAATGGTTTGGGTGCGGCCCATAGAGGCTTTGGTGTTTACGGTATGGCCTCTGGCTTCTAGTAGACGTTTTGTGTCTACATTAAACCCTTGCTCTACACGTAGCTCGTCTGGTGTCCATTGGTGATGGACCCGTAAGGCCGCGGCGGATTCAGCAGGATTCATCCCATAGTCAATCATGTTCATCACTGTTTGTAATACCGTGGTGATGATGCGCGCCCCGCCGGGACTGCCCGTGACGAGAACGGGCTTCCCATCTTTAAGCACCAGTGTAGGAGTCATAGAGGATAGTGGGCGTTTTCCTGCCTGAACAGAGTTAGCCTCTCCACCGACCAGACCATAGGCATTAGCCACCCCCGGTTTGGCAGAAAAGTCATCCATTTCATTATTTAGAAGAATCCCTGTACCTGTAGCCACAATACCTGTACCAAAGTTTGTATTGAGCGTGTAGGTAACGGCCACGGCATTGCCTGCTTTATCCATCACGGAGTAATGGGTGGTTTGATCGCTTTCAAAGGGTAGGGGATTACCGGGTTTGATGTGTTGTGCCGGAGTCGCTTTGTGGTTAATGCGTTGAGCTAGATTGTCTGCATAGTGTTTGGAAATCAGACCAGAAACTGGCACGTTAACAAAGTCTGGGTCGCCTAAATATTCAGCACGATCGGCATAAGCCAGTTTCATGCTTTCAGCCATATGGTGGATAGATTGATCGCTATTATGTCCCCACTCACCCATTGGCCAACGCTCTAGAATATTGAGAATTTGCACTAAGTGAGGCCCTCCAGAGGAGGGCGGTGGCATTGTAACGATGTCATAGCCACGGTATGTGCCGCGAACCGGTTGACGTTCTATGGCTTGGTAGCGAGCGAGGTCAGCCATAGTGATTGCGCCAGGGTAGGCCTGCATTTCTGTAGCGATACGGCGGGCAATATCGCCCTTGTAAAAGGCGTAGCTGCCTTGGTTAGCGATTAGCTTTAGGGATTGAGCTAGATCTTTTTGGACTAGACGGTCCCCTGCTTTGAGGGGAGCGCCATTGCGCCAGAAAATAGCGGTGGTAGCAGGCCATTTGGCCATGTCTTTTTCGGACGCGGCTAGGACCTTAGCTAAAGTTTCACTAACGACAAATCCATTTTCAGCGAGGTCTATAGCAGGTTGAATGACCTGTTTTAGAGGTAATGAGCCCCATTTTTTTAGAGCGTGCTCTAAGCCTGCTACCGTCCCTGGAACCCCCACCGCATAGTGAGTGAATAATGATTTTCCATCAATGACATTACCCTGAGAGTCAAGGTAGAGATCTCTATGAGCGCCTGCGGGTGCGGATTCTCGGAAATCTAAGGCCACATCTTGCTGTGTATTGGCATCGTGATACATCATAAAGCCGCCACCACCAATATTACCGGCATTAGGTAATACCACGGCGAGAGCAAAGCCAACAGCAACGGCAGCATCTATGGCATTACCACCGGCTTGTAGTATCTGCAGGCCAACACGGGAGGCTAGCTCGTGTTCTGAGGCTATCATTCCATTATGAGCGACTACGGGGTGGAAGACGGATAAAGAGTGATCGTAAGCGGCAGCCACAGCCTGCGCGGACGCTGTTTGTGTGATCGTAGGGGCTGAAGGGTTATGGGCGCAAGCAGCAAGCAAGGCAATCAGTGCTGCGCCGGTACCAACGCGACGAATAAAGGTGACGTGATTATTCAACATTTAATTGCTCCCTGAGGGCGAATTTTTGTACTTTTCCTGTGGAGGTCCGAGTTAGCTCACCAAAAATATATTTTTTTGGTAATTTGTATCGAGCGAGGTGTTGTGAGCAGTGCTGGTGGAGATCATCTTCGGTAATAGGTGGTATGTCAGCGCGTAACTCCACAAAGGCCGCAGGAACTTCCCCCCATTTCTCATCCTTCATGGCCACCACCGCGACAGAAGAAATAGCGGGGTGGCGTAAAATGGCCTCCTCGATTTCTAGAGAGGCAATGTTTTCGCCTCCAGAGATAATCACGTCTTTAGCGCGATCGCGAATACGCATGTATCCATCAGGGTCTACAACGGCAAGGTCGCCAGAGTGAAACCACCCACCTGAAAAAGCCTCTGCGGTGGCAGTAGGATTTTTTAAGTACCCCTTCATTATGATGTTGCCTCTGAACATGATTTCACCAATAGTTCTACCGTCCCAAGGAACGGGTTTCATGGTGTTTGGGTCAAGAACCACGACGTCTTCTTGTAGGTGGTAGCGAACCCCTTGGCGACTATTGCGCTCTACACGGTCGGCGACGGAAAGGTTCGCCCATTCAGGTTGTTTAGGGCAGCCTACCGCTGGGCCATAAGTCTCTGTGAGGCCATAAACATGAGTCAAATTAAAACCAATTTTTTCCATGCGCTCAAAGACGGATGCTGGAGGTGGAGCCCCAGCTATAAGGCCATGTACCGTATGATTTATCCCGGCTCGTAGGGTATCAGGGGCATCGGCAATTAGGGTATGCACAATGGGGGCGCCGCAGTAGTACGTGATGTGATGTTCACGAATTTGCTCAAGCATGACCTTAACGTCAACACGGCGTAAACACACGTTGGTGCCTGCGATTAAAGCGAGAACCCAGGGGAAACACCAACCATTGCAGTGGAATAAGGGTAGGGTCCAAAGATAGACAGCATGGGCCGGCATTTGCGCTGCCAAAATATTGCTCATGCTGGCTAAGTAAGCGCCTCTGTGGTGCGTGACGACGCCTTTTGGGTTGCCTGTGGTGCCAGAGGTATAGCCTAAAGCAATGGCATTCCATTCATCATCCGGTAAATGCCAGTCAAAATTAGGGTCGCCGGAGGCTAAGAACGCCTCGTACTCATATTGCCCAATTCGCTTTCCGTCAGGGTAGTAAGGGTCATCAACATCAATGACGATCGGAGGTGGGGTTTTCATTAGGCTCAGTGTCTGCTCAATGACCTCTGCAAATTCAGGGTCAACGAAGATGACTTTGCACTCACTGTGATCAAGCATGAACGCTAAGCTTTCTGCGTTAAGGCGTATGTTTAACGTGTTGAGTACGGCCCCCGTCATGGGGATAGCAAAGTGTGCCTCGTACATAGCGGGGATGTTGGGCAGCATTGTGCTGACCGTATCACCATCACCTATACCTAATCGATGTAATGCTGAAGCAACTTGTTTGCAGCGTTCATAGGTTTGGGCCCAAGTAAAACGCTGCTCATTATAAATAACAGAGGGTAAATGAGGGTGAGTAACAGCAGTGCGTTCAATGAAGCTGAGTGGTGATAGCGGGACATAGTTGGCGTTGTTTTTATCTAAGCCCTGGTTATAAGGGTTATGGCGTGTCATGGGTGTCCTCCTTGGCTTAACGAATGAAAGGGGTGTTTTATGCTTTCCAAACAGGAGGACGTTTTTCAATAAAAGCGTCTACCCCTTCGGCAGCATCTTCTTCCATCATATTTTGCGCCATGACGTCTGCCGCATAATCATAGGCCTGATCCAAGTCCATTTGCTTTTGCTTGTAGAACATAGCCTTGCCATAACGAATAGAAGCCGGACTTTTAGAAATAATCGTAGCTATTTTTTGCGCTATGGCTTCATTGAGTTGCTCAGGGGCAACCGCCTCATTGATGAGGCCCCAATTTTGGGCTGTTTGAGCATCAATGAATCGACCTGTTATCAGCATATCAAAGGCATGTTTCGTACTAACATTGCGACTGAGAGCCACGGCAGGGCTAGAGCAGAATAACCCCACATTAATTCCAGAGACGGCGAATTTGGCGTCGGTGGAAGCAATGGCCAGATCACAGCTAGCTACTAATTGGCAACCTGCTGCAGTAGCAATCCCATGTACACGAGCGATGACAGGAATCGGTAGAGCCTGGATGCTTTTCATCACCTGAGAGCAACGTTTAAAGAGATCTTGATAGTAAGAAAGCTGAGGTTTACTGCGCATTTGCTTTAGGTCGTGGCCCGCACAGAAGGCTTTTCCTGCAGCGGCTAAGACGACGCAGCGAATACTTGTATCGGTAGCAATGTCATCTAAGTGATGCTGTAGAGCGGCTAAAAGCTCATCGGATAGCGCATTGAATTGTTGTGGTCTATTAAGTTCTAGCGTGGTGATACCATTGTGATCCGCACGTAATACGAATGCGTTTTCATCATGTTGCATTTGTCTACTCCTACCAAGAGAGAGTTCGTTTTTGTAGTGCTACTGTGATAACTTTACACAAAGACCCTAGGAATATCGATACGACTTAGGGTTTATAAGGAACCCTAACAGGAGATAAATATGATGTTTAATGCACTGGTCATTGATCAGGTTGAAACTCAGCAACAGGTGGCACTACGCCAGCTCTCCAAGCAAGATTTACCCGCCGGAGAGGTATTAGTACGTATTGCTTATAGTACCTTAAATTACAAAGACGCCCTCGCTATCACGGGGGCGTCGCCTATTGTGCGTCAGTATCCCATGGTGCCAGGTATTGATTTTTCGGGTGTGGTTGAGCAGTCAGATCATCCTGATTATCAAGTGGGCGATCAGGTCATCTTGAATGGCTGGGGAGTAGGAGAGAAACACTGGGGTGGTTTGGCTGAGTACGCTCGGGTTCCTGCCGATTATCTCATTCCATTGCCAGATGCTTTTTCTCTGCGGGATGCGATGGTGATTGGTACAGCCGGTTATACGGCTATGTTATGTGTGTTGGCCTTAGAGCAGCAGGGGGTTCGTCCCGAGTCTGGGGATGTATTGGTCACTGGTGCAGCGGGTGGTGTGGGGAGTGTCGCTGTTGCACTGCTCGCTAAACTGGGCTATCAGGTCACAGCCATGACCGGCAGAGACACTGAGGCAGAGTATTTAAAGGGCCTTGGCGCTTTACATATTTTGGATCGCGGCGAATATAGCCAAGCAGGACGCCCTTTAACTAAAGAGCGTTGGGCTGGTGCAATTGATGTAGCGGGTAGTCATGTGTTGATGAATGTGTGTGCGGCAATGAAATATCGAGGGGTGGTGGCGGCATGTGGTTTGGCCGCTGGCATGGATTTCCCTGCTTCAATGGCACCATTTATTCTACGTGGAGTTCGTTTGATTGGTGTTGATAGTGTGATGTGCCCTAAGAATGATCGACTTCAGGCATGGCAGCGTTTAGCCACTGACTTAGACCCCATGGTTTTAGATGCGGTGGCAACTGAGATTCCTTTGGATCAGGTGCAACAGATAGTGCCGCAGTTTCTAGAGGGAAAAATTAGAGGTCGTCTTGTTATACCCATGCAAGCAAAATAAAACAAAGAGAGAGGAGACGTAATGAAAATAGAGACAGTAATTAGTCGTTTTGATATCCCGCGTTTAGAGGATATGCCTGACGATTTACAACAACGTATTAATGAAGTCGCTGAAAAATCAGGATTTATACCAAATGTATTTTTAGTTTTGGCTCGACGTCCTGACGAGTTTCGAGCTTTTTTTGCATATCACGATGCCTTAATGGAAAAGCCGGGAGGTTTAACGAAGGCGGAACGTGAAATGATTGTGGTGGCGACAAGTAGTCTCAATCAGTGCCAGTATTGTGTGATTGCCCATGGGGCTATATTACGAGTTCGAGCTAAAGACCCTTTAATTGCAGATCAGGTGGCAATTAATTATAGAAAGGCTGCTCTATCAGAGCGACATAAAGCGATGTTAGATTTTGCGGTAAAGGTAAGTCTAAAGGCTTACGAGGTCAATGAGCAGGATATGTGTCAACTGCAAGAACATGGCTTTAGCGAGGAGGATATTTGGGATATATCCGCAATTTCAGCTTTTTTTGGAATGTCGAATCGTTTAGCAAATGTGGCTCAAATGAGCGCTAACCCTGAGTTCTATTCATTAGGTCGTTAATGAATATTTAGTCAAAGTAATAGACGAAAAAAAAGCACTTGAATTAACAAGTGCTTTTTTAGAATTTGGAGCGGGAAACGAGACTCGAACTCGCGACTTCAACCTTGGCAAGGTTGCGCTCTACCAACTGAGCTATTCCCGCATTTTTATTTTTTGGTTTGGGTTTGTTTCCCAGTGATTTGAAATTATATAGTAACTTTTTGTTTTTTGCAAGTTGTTTCTTGCTGTTTTAAAAGTTATTCAAATCAACTTAAAAATCTATTTTAATCATTTTTTAAGTTGTCTGTCAAGCGTCTGACTAAAACAAATTTAAAATGATATTGCTGTTTTGCACTGCTGTTCGCGGTGTGTTGTGCAGCAAAGACATAACTATAAGCGTGTTTTCTGATAGTGTCAAGTATTTTTGAAAAAAAAGAGGAAATGCTGCATGATTAGGTTCTATCTAGTCTTCATAATAGAGAATAAGAGTGCAGTTATATCAAGATTACCACTTAGCATCTGCTAATACGTTGTCCTTGCCTTCCGTTGCAAAGCAACTGGTCTGTTTAGATCATGTAGATCAGCTACCAGAGTTACAGCCTTTAATGGAGGCGGCGGCTCGCCGTTGGGTGTTGGGCGGAGGCAGCAATATGGTGTTGGCAAATTATATCGATGCGCTTGTTATTAAGGTACAGACCAAAGGCATTCGGATTATTTCTGAGACGACAGATCAAGTGCTGATTGAGGCTCAAGCCGGAGAGAACTGGCATGGTTTTGTGCAGTACTGTTTAGCCCAAGGTTGGTTGGGCTTAGAGAATCTAGCGTTAATTCCGGGAACGGTCGGAGCAGCACCCGTTCAAAATATAGGTGCGTACGGTATAGAGGTAGACCAGCTTATTGAGCAGGTGCAAGTGTGGGATGTAGCACAAGCTAAAATGTGTGTTTTTAATTCTGCTGCCTGTCAGTTCTCTTATAGAGACAGTGTTTTTAAGCGTAGTCTGCCTGGTCGTTATTTGATTACAGCAGTGCAGTTTAGATTACAAAAAAAGTCGACATGGCAGCCTGTAATGCGTTATCCCGACCTCAGCTCTCATCCTGACTTACAGGGTGAGCCCACCGCTCTTGCTATTTTTAATGCCGTTGTGCAGATTCGGCAGCGTAAGCTGCCAGCTCCTGCCGTTTTACCCAATGCTGGGAGTTTTTTTAAAAATCCCATTGTGAGTGCTCGACAGTATCAAGTGCTATTACAGAGCTACCCCTCACTGGTGGCTTATCCCTATGGCGAGGACCAGTATAAATTGGCGGCAGGTTGGTTGATTGAACAAGCAGGTTGGAAAGGAAAACAGCTAGGACCTGTGGGGATGCATAAAAATCAAGCCTTAGTGTTGGTGAATTATGGGGGAGCCACGTCTACAGAGGTTAGGGCTCTCGTTGAGATGCTAAAGCGTGATATAAAACAGAAATTTGACGTGCTCTTAGAGCAGGAGCCTATAGCGGTGCAGTAGCATCAGGGTTTGTTCTGCCAATAAAAAAGCGCGGCTGTATTAGCTGCGCTTTTTTGTGAAGCTGGGCGAAAATTAGCTGTCTAAGACGTCATGCATGCTAAATAAGCCTTTATCTTTGTTTTTTAGAAATCGGGCCGCGCGTAAGCTACCTTGGGCATAGGTAGTCCGATTGCTAGAGCGGTGGGTGATCTCGATGCGCTCACCGTCACCGCAGAAAAATACGGTGTGATCGCCAATAATATCGCCACCACGCACTACAGAAAAACCAATGCGTCCGTCTTCTCGTGCACCTGTTTCACCATAACGAGTCCAATCGGCGACCTCGTCTAGTTTCACGTCCCATGCTTTAGCCACGGCCTCTCCCATGGCAAGGGCAGTACCTGATGGAGCATCGACTTTATTGCGATGATGGGCCTCAAAGACCTCAGCGTCAAAACCTTGATTCATCATTTTTGCTGCCATTTCGATTAGACGCAATGCGACATTTACGCCTACGCTCATGTTAGGAGCAAAAACGACTGCGATTTTTTCTCCTGCTGCGGCAATCAGCGCTTTTTCCTCATCACTAAAACCGGTTGTACCAATAATTAGTTTACAGTTATTGGCAACACATGCTTGTAGGTGGCTCAGGGTGCCAGCAGGGCGAGTAAAATCGATTAAGCAGTCGGCTTGAGAGAGCTGATTTAAGTCATCGGTAATAATGATGCCGGTATCTTTGCCCAGAAAAGCCCCTGCATCATGGCCAATGGAGGCGGCCCCAGTATGATCGAGTGCCACAGCTAATTGCATATCGCCACTGTTTAATACGGCTTCAATTAACATACGGCCCATACGACCATTGGCGCCTGCAATTGCAATACGCATAGTGATTCCTTTATTGCTTAAAAAGAGAGTAATAAATGAGTGCTATTTATATTAGCGTAAAGGCTCGGCATCCATTCTAACGCTGCCAGCAGGCTCTACCGCCATAGGAATAGCGCTATTAGCGGGAGACTCTACTGGTTTTTGGATTGAGTTTGAGCCAGAGTCAGACTGTTCAAAGGGCTGGCGATTAGGTTGTACATCGCCCTGCCAACGAACGAGTAGATCACCATCGAACCAGACGGTAAAGGTTCGTAACTCCTCTTTACCGGAGCCGGGTTTATGATAGTAAGGGTATTCCCAGCGGTCGCTGTGAAACACATCCTGTAAGGTAGGGGTGCCGAGTAAAAAGCGGACCTGCTCGCGGGTCATGCCAATCTCTAGTCGTTCAACCTGAGAGGTGGTGAGCCAGTTGCCTTGTTGGATCGGTGCCTTGTAAGGAAAGCCCCATTTGCTACCGCTACAAGCACTTAGGGTCAATGCGGTCATACCTGCGATCAGGCCTACACGCAATAGAGAGGAGTATTTTTTTGCGATCATTGCTTTACCGTGCCCCTGTTAGGATAAAATCGTTATCATATAAGGGTTTATAGAAATGCGCATCGTGTGCATTGTTAATTTACCTCGAAATCCGTCTGCATTATGCAGTGCGGGCAACGAGCCTTACCCCTATCAGAGATATAATTCTAGCCATGAAAGACCAAAATGAACTGAAAAACATGGGGCTTAAGGCGACATTTCCGCGCCTAAAGATTCTAGATGTATTCCGTCGTCATGACGAAACCGATGAAATGCGCCACCTTAGCGCCGAAGACGTCTATCGCCTATTGATAGCCGAAGACGTTGATATTGGCTTAGCAACAGTGTACCGCGTGCTGACTCAGTTTGAGCAAGCCGGTATTTTGATGCGTAGCCAATTTGATGGTGGAAAAGCGGTTTTTGAACTAAATGATGGCGACCATCATGACCACTTTATTTGCACTAACTGCGCTAAGGTTGTTGAGTTTTCTGATCCCGAGATTGAAAAACTTCAGTACGACATAGCAGACAAGCTTGGCTTTGAACTGGAAAGTCATACCTTAGTTCTTTATGGTATTTGTAAAGAATGCGTTGATAATACTAAATCAAATACACGCGGTAAAATGCGTTAATCACTAAAAAAGGGCCATAGGCCCTTTTTTAGTGTGTGGTGAATTTAATGATTCACCTTCAGCATTTCTTTGGCGTGTTCACGAGTAGTGGCCGTAATTTCGATGCCTCCTAACATTCGTGATATTTCTTCAATGCGTTGATCAACGGTTAAGTGTTGTATTTTGGATACGGTTTGGCTGCCATTAGAGGCTTTGCTAACCAGAAAGTGGTTGTCCCCACAGGCCGCAACTTGGGGTAGGTGAGTCACGCAGAGCACTTGGTGGCGTTGTCCTAGTTCATGTAGCAGGCGTCCTACTACCTCGGCAATGGCACCACCGATACCGCTGTCTACCTCATCAAATATCAGGGTAGGGACGCGTGCAGCTTGACTCGCAATCACAGATAAAGCGAGTGAAATCCGTGCCAGCTCACCTCCAGATGCAACCTTTGCTAATGCAGATGGGGCGACCCCAGCATGGCCCGCCACTAAAAACTCTACTTTTTCATTACCGTGTGCGCTAGGTTCCGCAGGATTAAGTTGAACGACAAACTGTCCTCCTTGCATGGAGAGCTGTTGCATGGCCTGAGTGACTTGTTTGCTTAGGTTTTGACTGATGACTAAACGAGCTTGGCTCAGTTGCTCAGCAAGCCCGTTATATGATTTATGGGCTTTTTCTACAGCAGCAAGTAAAGCAGCAGAGTCAACCGATTGTTGTAGTTGCTGCTGTCGTTCCAGCAGCTGCTCTAATCGCGCAGGCAGGTCTTCGGGCTCGCATTTATGTTTGCGAGCTAAGTTAAAAGCAACTGACATCATGTGATCAATATGAGCTAAACGTTCTGGGTCTAGCTCTACATCAGTCAAGTAGCTGTTTAAGTCTGAGATGCTTTCTGCACAGGCGATCTGCGCAGATTCTAGTGTTTGATAAATATTCAGCAGATTCGGGTCGTGACTTAATACAGATTGCAAACTAGACAAAGCGGCATGTAAAACGGCGATAGCACCACTTTCATCATTTTCTAGCAAGTGTAGGCTGCGACCCGCGCTATCAAGTAGCGATTGAGCATGAGCTAGGCGCTGATGTTCTTGAGTTAAATTTTCCCAGTCACCAGCACCTAAGCCTAAATCAGAAAGCTGTTGAATTTGCCAATCCAGCAGCTCTAGCTCTTGGGCATTGGCTTGTGCGCTGTGTTGGGCATTGTCATAAGAGGCTTGGGCTTTTTGCCATTGCTGCCATGCTTGGGTAACTTGATGGCTAAGGGCTATGTGTTGACCTTGCGTATCTAAAATAGCGTAATGACTTTGTGGGTTGAGTAGGCTTTGGTGAGCATGTTGGCCATGAATATCAATCAACATCGCGCCTAATTCTTTTAGCTGGGCAGCGGTAGAGGGACTGCCGTTGATATAGGCTCGGCTACGACCTTGGGCATCAATGACTCGTCGTAAAATGAGTTCGTCGTCATCTATAGCAATGTCATGCTCCTTTAACCACGCTAACACAAGAGCGTCGGGCTCAAAGGTTGCTATGATTTCGGCGCGTTCGGATTGTTGGCGTACGACACTTGCATCGCCACGTCCACCTAAGGCTAAGGACAAGGCATCAATTAAAATGGATTTACCTGCACCCGTTTCACCAGAGAAAACAGTGAAACCAGTATCAAACTCGATGTGGTTTTGATCCACAATAACAAAGTCGCGTAGATGTAATGATCGTAGCATGGTGAATTACTCGTTTTCGTCTGCGGGCATACGGTTCCAATCTAATTTTTGCCGTAAGGTAGAGAAAAAGCTATAGCCTTCGGGATGAATAAAGCGCACGGTATGCTGAGCACGGCGAATATCAATACGATCACCAGCCTGACAGTCCGACCACGCTTGCATATCAAAATGAACACTGGCCCCGGTTTCGACTCGACCTAGTGTTGTGATGGTAAGGCTAAGAGTGCTGCTATCAGGTACGACAACAGGGCGATTGGATAGCGTTTGCGGGGCAACCGGAACCAAGAGCAGAGCATTTAAACTAGGATGTAATAAAGGGCCATTAGCGGCTAATGCATAGGCCGTTGAGCCAGTAGGAGTTGATACAATAACCCCATCAGCTCGTTGACGATGCATAAAAATACCGTCTAGTTCGACCCGCAGCTCAATCAGGCCTCCACGCCCAGCGCGGTTGATTACAATGTCATTGAGCGCAATACCAGAATGGAGTATTTGGCCATCACGTACAATGCGGCCCTCAAGTAAGCTGCGTTCTTCTGCCTGATAGTTACCGGCAATAACACTAAGCAATGCCTCGTTAGCATTATTTAGTGGGATGTCTGTAATAAAGCCTAAGCGACCATGGTTAATACCAATTAAGGGGACATCGTAGTTGGCGAGCTTACGGGCTGCTCCGATCATGGTGCCATCACCGCCCATAATGACAGCTAAATCAGCCTGAGTGCCAATTTCCTCATAGCTAAGAGTAGGTAGCTCTGTAATACCAGAGAACCGAGCTGTATCTGCCTCTACAAGCACCTGACAGCCAACTTGTTGAAGTGTTGTAGCGAGCGCACGTAAGGGTGCGTCTAACCCGCTATCTTGATAGCGGCCAATAATTGCCACCGACTTAAAATGCATGAGGTGAGACCTTATGATTTGTTAGATAATAATTAGATAGAATTATAGAGGCGCAAATATTTTTATGTTGCGCAAGTAATCAGTAACGAATCGTTAGTCCTATATATTAAAAGCCATGGATGATAGAGCAAGTGCATTATTAAACGTCCTGATCGAGCGTTATATCGCTGATGGTCAGCCTGTGGGGTCTAGAACTCTCTCTAAAATGTTTGACCTATCTCCGGCAACCATTCGTAATGTCATGGCGGATCTTGAGGGTTTGGGGTTAATACATAGCCCCCATACCTCTGCTGGACGTATTCCTACGCCACAAGGTTATAGAATTTTTGCCGATCGTCTTTTAGCTGTTCAACAGCATGAGTTTCCACTGGATGCTAATTTGACGCAGCAGTTGCCCATGTACGAGCCAGCTAAGGCGGTGTCTTGTGCCGCTGATTTACTGTCTAATTTGTCTCAGTTTGCAGGGGTTGTGTTAGCCCCTAAACGGGCCCAGACATTTAAGCAAATTGATTTTATACGCTTATCTGAAAAACGTGTGTTGTTGATTATCGTCACTCCTAGCGGAGATGTGCAAAATCGTATCTTGTTTGTATCGCGTGATTACAATGAGTTGGAGCTAATAGAGGCCAGTAATTTCTTTAATCAGCATTTTTCTGGTATGTCTTTTGCTCAGGTTAGGCATGCCTTATCTGGGGAGCTATCCTCATTGCAGCACAACATCTCTAAACTAATGCAGGCTGCCGTAGAGGCCGGAGCCACAGAGCCTGATTATGCCGATGCCGTTGTCATTTCAGGGGAAAGTAAACTGTTGAGTGTCTCAGAAATGGTGGCTGATATGGATAAGTTGCGTCATCTGTTTGATCTTTTTGAGAAAAAAACGGACTGGTTGCACTTATTGGATGTTTCCCGTAAGGCCCAAGGCGTACAGATTTATATTGGAGGTGACTCTAATCTTGTGCCGTTAGATGAGGTCTCGGTAGTGACCGCCCCTTATGGTGTGGATGGACAAGTGCTCGGTACTTTGGGTGTGATTGGCCCATCACGTATGGCTTACGATAAAGTCATTCCGATTGTGGATATTACGGCACGTATGTTGTCGAATGCCCTCAGTTATAACGCCTAAATTTTATTATTATGTGCTCAAAAAAATACTATGATGAAACTGCGGACAGCAGTTTGCTAGATCCTCAGATCCGAACCGTGCCTACCCCTCGTGTTGGGGTGCTCTTAGTTAATTTGGGTACGCCAAACACCGCCTCAGCGCGTGATATTCGCCGTTATCTAGGCGAATTCCTTTCAGATCAGCGTGTGGTAGAGCTACCGGCTGCCTTGTGGCAGATTATTTTACGTGGGTTTGTTTTACCTTTTAGACCACGTAAGCTCGTAGCGAAATACCAATCTATCTGGACTGAACAAGGCTCGCCATTATTGGTATACAGCAAGGCTCAAGCCGAAGGCTTGCAGCAGCAGTTGGCTGCTAAAGGGATGGATATCCCTGTGCGTTTAGCAATGCGTTACGGGCAGCCCGCGATGCATGATGTGCTCAATGAGCTAACCGCCCTTGGTTGTGAGCGGATCCTAATGGTTCCGCTTTATCCACAATATGCCGCTAGTACCACAGCCACAGCAGTCGATGAGCTCAATCGATATTTGCAAAAAAGACGTAATCAACCGGAAACGCGTTTTATTAAAAGCTATTGTCAGCACATCGGTTATATTCAACCTATAGTGCAACGTATTTTGCATCAATGGCAAACAGGACCTAAGCCACAACGTTTGCTATTAAGTTTTCATGGTATTCCTCGTCGCACAGTCGAGGCTGGGGATCCGTATTATCGTGAATGTATGTTGACTGCCGCCGCTATACGAGAGGCGCTTTCAGAGGAAAACGTCCCTGTTTTTGCAAGCTTTCAAAGTCGTTTTGGGGCAGAGCGTTGGTTAGAACCCTATACGGAGCCCACATTGCGTCAGTGGGCCAAAGAAGGCGTAGAGTCTGTCCATGTAGTGTGCCCTGGTTTTTTAGCCGATTGTTTAGAAACACTAGAGGAAATTCAACAAGAGTGTCGTGATGCTTTCCTAGAGGATGGTGGGAAAAGCTTTGCGTATATACCCTGTCTAAATGATGACGCGGCTTGGATTCAAGGTCTGTGCGACATTGTGTTGCAAAATTTAAGTGGTTGGAACCTTGGCAGCGTAGAAAATTAGCCTAAAATAAAACTGTTTGTCCGTGTTGCTAATAGGAATAAATTCCTTCGTTTAGTAACAGCGGTCTTTTGTTCAGGAATGATCTGATGCTTAGAAAAAATCCCCGGGGTGATTACCCGGTAGTACACGAAACTGCTTTTGTTGACCCTACCGCTGTGTTGTGTGGGCGTATTGAGGTAGGAGCCCACGTTTTTATTGGGCCATATGCCGTCATTCGTGCAGATGAATTGGATGAGAATGGTCATTTAGAGCCTATTGTTATTGGGGCTAATTCCAACATTCAAGATGGGGTGGTCATTCACTCTAAAGACGGTGCAGCAGTAACAATTGGCGAGCATACTTCTATTGCTCACCGCTCTATTGTGCATGGTCCTTGCGTGGTAGGCAGCCATGTTTTTATTGGTTTTAACTCTGTGCTATTTAACTGCACAGTAGGTGATTCTGCTGTGGTGCGTCATAACTGTGTGGTTGATGGCCATGATATTCCAGAGCGTTTCTACTTGCCTTCTGCAACGGTTGTAATGGGTGAAACAGACCTTAGTACCTTAGATACGGTGCCTCAGTCAGCCAAGGACTTCTCGGAATCAGTGATGCACACTAACGTGTCATTAGCGCAGGCTTACCGCCGTATTCAGAATCAGTTTTAGTGCGACGGTATTAAAAAATAAAAAGTAGTACTTGAAGTGGGGGCATTAGCCCCCATCTTTATTTCTATTGAATTATTTTTTGTATTTAACGTGGAGAACTTTATGTCCGCACCAAAGCAACCGCAAGATAGCACCCTAGAATCAGCCGGCCTAGAGCAACAAAACACGCCTATGGAAAACGAAGACTCAGTGCTTAATGATGCAGACAACGAGACCATTCAGTTTGCTGAAGACACGAATTTAGAGGCTGAGTTAACCGAGGCTCAAAACAAAGTTGCGGAATACCACGATCAGTTATTGCGCGCCAAAGCCGAAGTCGAAAACATTCGTCGTCGTGCCTCCGAAGATGTGGCAAAGGCGCGTAAGTTTGCCGTCGAAAGCTTTGCCGAAAGCTTAATTCCCGTTCGTGATAGTTTAGAGGCCGCTTTGGCACAGCCAGATCAAAGTCTAGAGGTCCTGAGCGAAGGGGTGGAAACCACACTGCGTCAATTAAATAGTGCATTTGAGCGTCATAAATTAGTCGAAATCGCCCCAGCTGCGGGTGATAAGTTTGACCCTCATGTACATCAAGCTATTTCAGCTATTCCTTCCGAGCAGGCCAAGGACTCGGTGGCACAACTATTGCAAAAAGGCTATGCCTTATCAGATCGTGTATTGCGACCTGCTTTAGTCATGGTGTCAGCAGGCTAATTATTTTGTTATGAATGGGGCTTGAAAAAGAAAAACCTTACCCCATATATGTATTAACTAATTAATTTGTTGCAGTTAACTGCAAATTCAAATACAGGCTAGGAAGAAAAAATGGGCAAAATTATTGGTATTGACTTAGGTACAACTAACAGCTGTGTATCTGTTCAAGAAGGCGATCAAATTCGCATTATCGAAAACGCCGAGGGTACACGTACTACCCCTTCCATTGTTGCATACATGGAAGACGGTGAGGTCTTAGTTGGGGCTCCAGCTAAACGTCAAGCTGTAACGAATCCTGCTAACACAATTTTTGCTGTAAAACGCTTAATCGGTCGTCGTTTTGACGAGAAAGCCGTACAGCAAGACATCGAAAAAATGCCTTACAAAATCGTTAAGGCTGATAACAATGACGCATGGGTCGAAGCCCAAGGCAAAGCCTTAGCTCCCCAGCAAGTCTCCGCTGACATTTTACGTAAAATGAAAAAAACAGCTGAAGACTACTTAGGCGAGGAAGTCACAGAGGCGGTTATTACGGTCCCTGCTTACTTTAATGATAGCCAGCGTCAGGCAACCAAAGACGCCGGTCGTATTGCTGGCCTAGAGGTTAAACGCATCATTAACGAACCAACTGCCGCTGCATTGGCTTTTGGTTTAGATAAAGCAGCAAAAGGCGATAGCAAAATTGCCGTGTATGACTTAGGTGGTGGTACTTTTGACGTATCCATCATTGAAATTGCTGATATTGATGGCGAAAAACAATTCGAGGTGTTATCCACAAACGGTGATACGTTCTTGGGTGGCGAGGACTTTGACCAGTCTATTATTGATTACATCATTGCCGAGTTCAAAAAAGAGAGCGGTGCTGATTTATCTAAAGACGTGTTGGCTCTTCAGCGCCTAAAAGAAGCCGCTGAAAAAGCAAAAATTGAGCTGTCCTCCACAACTCAAACCGAAATCAACCTGCCTTACATTACGGCAGATGCTTCCGGTCCTAAACACTTGAACCTGAAAATTACACGTGCCAAGCTTGAGTCTTTGGTTGCTGACTTAATCGAGCGCTCCTTAGCTCCTTGTCGCACTGCTCTCGAAGACGCGGGTGTAAAAACGGGTGATATTGATGACGTGATTTTGGTCGGTGGTATGACTCGCATGCCTAAAGTCCAAGAGAAAGTCAAAGAGTTCTTTGGTCGTGAGCCACGTCGTGACATTAACCCTGACGAAGCCGTTGCCAGTGGTGCCGCCATTCAAGGTTCTGTGTTGTCAGGTGACCGTTCTGACGTGTTGCTATTGGACGTAACGCCCCTATCCTTAGGTATTGAGACCTTGGGTGGTGTTATGACCAAAATGATTCAGAAAAACACGACAATTCCAACGCGTCACTCACAGGTTTTCTCTACTGCAGATGATAACCAACCTGCGGTGACGATTAAGGTATTCCAAGGCGAACGAGAAATTGCTGCTGGTAACAAAGCATTAGGCGAGTTCAACCTAGAGGGTATTCCACCTTCACGTCGTGGTGAGCCTCAAATCGAAGTCACTTTCGATATTGATGCAAACGGGATCTTGAATGTGTCTGCAAAAGATAAAGGCACAGGTAAAGAAAACAAAATCACGATTAAAGCTAGCTCCGGTTTGTCCGAGGAAGAAGTACAACGCATGATGGCCGATGCTGAGGCTCACGCCGAAGAAGACCGTCGTATTGCCGAGATTGCAACAGCTCGCAACCAAGGTGAGGCCCTTGTTCACTCCACTCGTAAGTCCCTAGAAGAATACGGTGACAAACTAGAGGCAGCTGAAAAAGAAGCCATCGAAACAGCGATGACTGAACTCGAAGAAGCACTTAAAGGCGATGATAAAGACGCCATTGACAGCAAAACAGAGGCTCTGACAACTGCTGCTCAAAAGCTAGGTGAGAAAATTTATGCAGATATGCAAGCGCAGCAAGGGCAGCCAGGTGCTGAAGCCGAGGCGCAACCTGCAGATGACAACGTTGTTGACGCAGACTTCAAAGAAGTTAAACGCGATCAGTAATTTGCAGATAGCTTATTAATGCACAAGCCCGGTTTCTGGATCTCCCAGAGATCGGGCATTCTTGTTTACTAGGATAGCGTTTTAACGCTTACAGTCTATATGGCAAAACGTGACTTTTATGAAGTGCTAGGTCTGGCAAAGAATGCATCAAAAGATGATATTCGCAAAGCCTATCGCAAACTAGCAATGAAATATCATCCGGATCGAAATCCGGATAGCAAAGAGGCTGAGGACAAGTTTAAAGAGGTCAAAGAGGCCTACGAGATCTTGTATGACGAAGACAAGCGCGCAGCCTATGACCGTTATGGCCATGCCGGTGTCGATCCAAATGGAATGGGTGGCATGGGTGGCGGCGGCATGGGCGGTGGTGACTTTGCAGATGCTTTTGGTGATATTTTCGGTGATATCTTCGGCGGTGGTCGTCGAGGTGGTGGCGGTGGTGGACCTCGTGTTCAACGAGGCGCAGACTTGCGTTACTCCTTAGAAATTAGCCTAGAGCAAGCCGCTACAGGATATGAAACTGAAATTCGTGTTCCTAGCTGGGAAAACTGTGATTCGTGTAAAGGCTCCGGTGCTAAACCCGGCACATCACCTCGTACATGTAGTACATGTAATGGGGCGGGTGCTGTGCGTATGCAGCAGGGCTTTTTCAGTGTGCAGCAGACATGTCCCACATGTCATGGCACAGGCCAAGAAATTACTGATCCATGTACCTCATGTGATGGGGTAGGTCGTGTTCGTAAAACCAAAACACTACAAGTAAATATTCCTGCTGGTATTGATGATGGTATGCGTATTCGATCTTCAGGCAATGGTGAGCCAGGCGTGAACGGTGGGCCTCCAGGAGACCTTTATGTGGAAATTCATCTTAAAAAGCACGGGATCTTTGAACGTGAAGATGATGATCTGCATTGCGAGTTAACAATCCCCTTTACTACGGCTGCACTTGGCGGTGAGATCGAGGTTCCAACGCTAACTGGACGTGGTGAGATATCCATACCAGAGGGTACGCAGGCTGGAAAAGTATTCCGTCTACGTGGCAAAGGTATTAAAGGCGTTCGCTCTAGTTACCCAGGTGACTTATATTGTCATATTCAGGTAGAGACTCCCGTTCGGTTGTCAGAGGAACAAAAAACGATTTTACGTCAGTTCGAAGAGTCGTTATCCGGCGGTGGGGACAAACACTCTCCAAAGAGTCAGTCTTGGACCGATAAGGTGAAAAGTTTTTTTTCCTAAAGCCGAAAAAACGCGTTCGATGGCGTGAGAAAAGGCACTAAAAAAAATATACCCGCTCTATATTTATTAGAGCGGGTTTTTTTACTTCTATCTTTAGTAGCTATGGGTTTATTGCTGCTTACTTTGATCTGCCCCTAGCGCAGAGCTAAAACCATCAATCGTTAAGTATTTTTTCACAACACGATTTACCTGTTTTGCATTGAGTTGCTGTAGGGCTTCATCTACCTTTTCGGACCAAGCAAAGGTACGGTCTAGATCTAAGTAGCTTTGCCATGTTGACGTTAATACGGCATCGTTACTACGAGCTAGTTGTCGATAGCGTAACAAAGCATGGATGCCTTCATCAATTTCGGCTTGACTGAAACCGTCTTTCAGAACTTTATTCAGCTCCTCGTTAATCACTGTTTTTAGCTTTTCTGAGTTTTCAGGAGCATGAATAGCATAGATAGTCCAACTGGCAGAGGGTTCATAAGACGAAACGCTCAGGCGGCTACGCACATCGTAAGAAAGTCCTTCTTCTACTCGCACACGGTTCCATAAGCGTGATGTTTCAGATTGCCCTAATAGGTAGTTAGCTAAATACAGGGCGACAAAGTCCTCCTCTGTATCTTGCATTTTTAATGGCAAGGTTTCTATATAAAACGCATTGGCCTTATCGGGTGTATTTAAGGTAAAGGACTCCGGCTTAATAGAGCGAAATGGGTCTGCTGCGCGTTTGTAGGCGGGGGCGCGTTTCCAGTCTTTGAAGCTATTTTTGAGGGCCGTTTTAATGGCGTCCGTGTCGAAGCTGCCTGTGGCGCTGAAACGAACATCACCTGCACCGTAAAAACGCTCGTGAAAAGCCAATAAATCGGCTTGGCTTAATGATTGCGTGTTTTCAATGGCTTCGTCAAAAGTAGGAACATAGCGAATATCATCTTTAGGCCAGTTATTTAAATGACGAGATAAGGTTTGGCTTGCTACGGCTGAGGGCTCGGTTTTGGCATTATTGATGCTAGTGATCCGTCTCGCCTTGTACTTCTCAAGCTCGGCTTCTGGAAAGCGTGCTTCTTTAATGACCTGCATAGCAAGCTCTATGGTTGGTGCTAGATTTTGACCAATGGTGGAGATACCTACTTCTAGTCCATTAGGACCTCCATTAAAGCTTACGCTGGATTGCAGCTCAGTAAAACGGTCTTCGATTTGTTGGCGGCTTATGTGTTTGCCACCATGGGTTAGGAGGCTAGCAGTTGCTGCTCCTATTGTGCTGCTGCCTTTTAAATTGTCTGGATCACCAAAGCGAATAGAAAGTTGAGCCTCTACGCGATCACCCCGAGTGGGCTTAGGTAGCAAAGCAAGTTTAATTGTGCCCAGCTGATTGTCCAACTCTAGATGGTCGCGTTGGGTGTGTTCGTCTAAATTAGAGGGCGTTGGCTCAAAACTTTCTGCTTGGGCTGCTAGCTCTTTGCCTTTATAGTCTGATAAAAGGGTGGCGATATCAGGGGCAGTTGCTTTTGGTGCGCGCTGTGTTTTTTCTGTAGGGATATATAAGCCATTTGTACGGTTATCAGCCACTAACCAGGTTTTAAGGGCTTCTTGAATTTGAGTTAAGTCTACGTTTTCTACTTGGTCGCGCTGCCAGAAAAACAAGCGCCAATCACCGCTTGCTGCACTCTCAGAGAGCGCAGAGGCTAAGTCGGCCGAGTCAGCAAAGGTCTGGGACCATCCGTTTAACCATTGATTACGAACACGGTCTACATCTGTTTGTGTAATTTGATTGTTTTGCTTCTCTATGGTGTGATTTAGCGCCTCTAAGGCTTGCTCTTGGTTCATGTCCTCTTTGAGCTCGGCCATGAAAAGGGCATAACCCGGCTGTTGTAAATCAGGCGCGTAACCAAACACACTGGTTGCTAGATTTTTTTCGACCAGATTTTTGTAGAGTAAGCCTGATGGGGTGTCACCCAAAATACTGACCCCTAAACTTAACGGTGTGTATTGGGCATCAGCGCTAGCGGGCGTATGGTATTGTGCGGCCACAAGAGGAGAGCCTCCTTGACGACGTACCGTGACAGTTCGTGCTCCATCCTGAACGGGTTCCTCGGTGTATTCAGGAGGTAAAGTGCGAGCAGGCTTATTGATGGCACTAAATTGTTTGGCGATATGAGCTAGCGTGGCTTCCTCATCAAACTGACCACTCACGATAAGAACGGCATTGTCAGGTTGGTAATACAGTTGATAGAACTTGCGTAACTGCTCTATATCTACCTGCTCAACATCACTACGAGCGCCAATGGTGCTTTTTCCATAGTTATGCCATTGATAAGCAACGGCTTGCATTTTTTGCATCAGCACACGGAAAGGGCTGTTTTCACCTCGCTCCATTTCATTGCGCACCACCGTCATTTCTGCATCTAAGTCAGACCTAGAAATGGTGGCGTTCACCATGACGTCTGCTTGCCAGTCTAGATACCAATTAAGGGTGTCTGCATTGGCGGCAAATGAAGCGTAGTAATTTGTGCGGTCTACCGAGGTCGTCCCATTTGCGGCCAGACCTCGTTTAGAGAATTCACCTAAAGCGTTTGGCATGGTGGGGGTACCACGAAACAACATATGCTCCAGCAAATGCGCCATGCCTGTTTGACCATAGTTCTCATGCCTAGAGCCAACTAAATAGGTCATGTTTACAGTGGTGTTGGGACGCGATGCATCAGGAGCAAAAAGCACCTTGAGTCCATTCGGTAGTTGGTATTCTGTGACCCCTTCGACGTGAGTGATTTTTTGAACGCCATTAGGCAAGGCGTAGACAAGCTGAGGGCTTAAAAACGTACCGATTAGCAGTAAGTGTTTGGATTTTTTCGTAATGAGTTGAAGTGCGGACAACATAATAATCCCTATTTGTGCCGTTTATTTTGTGAGATGCAACATAGCTGATTCTAGACCATGTACGCTGACTGGGTACATTTGATCCTTGACGAGTTCACGTACTAGATAGACGGATTGATGGTACATCCAGCGTTCCGGTTTACTGGGGTTTAGCCAGACGGCTTTAGGCCATTTTTCCATAAAGCGTTGTAACCATTCAGCACCTGATTCGGTATTGTTATGCTCTACCGATCCGCCTAAATGAGTAATTTCAAAGGGGCTCATCGTGGCATCACCCACAAAAATCAGTCGCCAATCTTCATTGTATTTACTTAATACCTCTGTTGTTGCAATGCGTTCATCAAAACGACGACGATTACTAGGCCAAAGCCACTCATAAGGACAGTTATGAAAGTAAAAGACCTCTAAATGTTTAAATTCACTGCGCGCTGCAGAGAATAGCTCTTCGACCTGACGTATATGACTATCCATACTGCCACCTACGTCTAATAACATAAGGACTTTTATAGTATTACGTCTTTCAGGTCGCATTTTTATATCAAGCAAACCAGCATGTTGCGCTGTGCTGTGGATGGTTTCAGGCAGATCTAACTCTGTGGCAGCTCCTTCACGGGCAAAGCGGCGTAAGCGACGTAGCGCCATTTTAAAGTTGCGAGTGCCTAGCTCTACCTGATCATCATAATCTTTAAATTCTCGCTTTTCCCAGACTTTAACGCCTGTGTAATTGCCTTTAGAAGGGCCACCGACGCGGATACCCTGTGGATGATAGCCACCATGACCAAAGGGAGAGCTCCCGCCAGTGCCTACCCATTTGCTGCCACCTGCGTGGCGTTCATTTTGTTCCGCTAGGGTTTTTTTAAAGAGCTCAATTAAATCCGCTAAATCATGTTTTTTTAGGGCTGCTTTTTGCTCATCGCTTAATTGACGCTCTAAGGTTTTGACCAACCAATCAGCGGGAATCGTATTGCCGTCTGCTATTTCCTTAGAGAGTAACCCGTAGAATTGCGTAAAGGCGCGATCGTATTTGTCAAAAAGACTTTCGTCTTTAATTAAGACAAGGCGAGCTAAGTAGTAAAACTCATCTATTGAGATAGGGGCCGCCGTGCTACAAAGGCTTTCAATCAGAGTGATGAACTCTTGGATGGAAACCCGTAATTGCTGTTGACGCAAAAAGTAAAAAAAACGGATTAGCATCATGACTTTAGCGTCCGTAGCGGGCAATGCGGTCTAATAAAGCTAAATCTTGTTCGTTTTTAATTAAAGCACCAATTAAGGGGGTTGTGGCTTGCTCTGCACCACGGATACTGTCGGCAGTGGCTTCTTGGCTTAGTAAAAGCTGTAACCAGTCTAGAAGCTCTGAGGTGGAGGGCTTTTTCTTTAAACCTGGCGCATTACGCAGGGCGTAAAAGCTGCTAAGAGCGGCTTGTAATAAGTCATCGGCTAAGTCGGGAAAGTGAACATTCACGATGTCGCTGAGTGTGTCGGCATCAGGAAAGCGGATGTAATGAAAAAAGCAGCGGCGTAAAAAGGCGTCGGGCAGCTCTTTTTCATTATTGGAGGTAATGATAATGAGCGGACGATGGCGAGCGCTGATGGTTTGTTGAGTTTCATAGACATGGAATTCCATCTTATCAATTTCACGCAACAAGTCGTTGGGGAACTCAATGTCTGCTTTATCTATTTCATCAATCAGTACGACTGTGGGCTCATTGGACTCAAAGGCTTCCCAGAGAGCACCTTTGACAATGTAGTTACCAATATCGTGGACACGCTTATCACCGAGCTGAGAGTCTCGTAGTCGTGATACGGCATCATATTCGTATAAGCCCTGTTGCGCTTTAGTTGTGGATTTAATATGCCATTGCAACAAGCGACGGCCTAGGGCTGAGGCAACCTCTTCGGCTAGAAGCGTTTTACCTGTACCTGGTTCGCCTTTGATAAGTAACGGGCGCTGCAAAGTGAGAGCAGCATTGACGGCCATTTTTAAATCATCAGTGGCTACATAGCGAGTAGTGCCATTAAAACGGTTGCTGTTTGTCATAGTCATAGATAAAAGTTAAGCAATAGCGTGACGATGGATAAGCTCAATATAGCGCTCGTTATCCAGCGGCTTATTGAGACGTTGGGCTTCCCAAATAACCTCTCCCAAGGCTTCCATAATACGATGTGAGGCCTCATGGGGCTCTAAAGTGGCCACTAGGCGGTCATAGGCGGGTTTGATTCCGGGTGGTTGATTAATAGAGAGTTGCTCTTGAATCGCTAAGTGCATGGATAAGTGTAAAAAAGGATTGGTTTGTCCTTTTTCCACAGAGAAATCCTGTTCCACTGCCTCTGGGTTCTCTAGTAACTCATGGTATTCAGGGTGTTGTTGGACTAGATTGACGGCCATGTTTTCTAATGGGCTCAATAACTGCTTTTGGCGATATTTTTGCCAAGCTTCGATAAAAAATTGACGTACTTGTTCGCGAGAAGGGTTAAACATAATTTCATCCGCAATGTGAGACTTATATAGTGTAATGGTAGAGGGCAAGCTAGGATTTGTCTTGTCTATCTGCATTTACTTTGACTTGCTAAAGACCTATCTAGGACTTTTCGCCAATACTTATATAAAAAGCCGGTAGTTCTTTCGTTTTTTTGGTGGTTTTAGGCTACACTCTTATATAAGACTAACGACTGAGATAAAGCGATACGTTTTTATCTTTCCCTGTTCACACTACTGGAGCACCCATGTCTTATCAGCATATTAAAGTCCCTGCTCAGGGCGAAAAAATTACGGTAAATGCCGACTTTTCTTTAAACGTACCTAATCAGCCCATCGTGCCTTACATCGAGGGTGATGGTACTGGCGTAGATATTTCCCCCGTCATGATCAAAGTAGTGGATGCGGCCGTGGAAAAAGCGTACGGTGGCGATAAAAAGATTCACTGGATGGAAGTTTACGCAGGCGAAAAATCCACACAGGTCTACGGTCCTGATGTATGGTTGCCCGAAGAAACGCTAGGTGCCGTTAAAGATTACGTGGTATCTATCAAAGGTCCTTTGACTACACCGGTAGGTGGTGGTATTCGTTCCTTGAACGTAGCCCTACGTCAACAGTTAGACCTATATGTTTGTTTGCGTCCAGTGCGTTATTTTGCTGGTGTACCTTCACCTGTTAAAGAGCCTGAAAAAACCAACATGGTGATCTTCCGTGAAAACTCCGAAGACATCTATGCAGGTATCGAATTTGAAGCAGAATCTGCTGACGTTAAAAAACTGATTGATTTCCTACAAAACGAATTAGGCGTAAACAAAATCCGTTTCCCTAATACCTCTGGTATCGGTGTAAAACCCGTATCCAAAGAAGGAACTCAGCGTTTAGTTCGTAAAGCGATTCAATACGCGATTGATAATGACCGCTCCTCTGTGACTATTGTTCACAAAGGCAACATCATGAAATTCACCGAGGGTGGTTTCCGTGATTGGGCTTACGAATTAGCTACGACTGAATTTGGTGCAGAGCTTATTGATGGCGGCCCATGGTGCAAATTTAAAAATCCAAAAACAGGTAAAGAAATTACCGTTAAGGATTCTATTGCTGATGCTTTCCTACAGCAAATCTTGCTACGTCCAGCCGAGTACGACGTTATCGCTACACTAAACCTGAATGGTGACTACGTATCCGATGCGCTAGCTGCCCAAGTCGGTGGTATTGGTATTGCTCCTGGTGCGAACTTGTCTGATTCTGTTGCTATGTTCGAAGCCACTCACGGCACAGCACCAAAATACGCCGGTAAAGACTATGTGAACCCAGGTTCCTTAATCCTTTCTGCTGAAATGATGCTACGCCACATGGGGTGGACTGAAGCCGCTGATTTAATTATTAGCAGCATGGAAAAAGCCATTCAATCCAAAAAGGTAACTTATGACTTTGCTCGCCTAATGGAAGGCGCAACACAAGTCTCTTGTTCTGACTTTGGTAATGTAATGATCGAAAACATGTAATTTATATTACATAGTAGATTTCGATACTCAAAAGCCATACCGCTAATTGCGGTATGGCTTTTTTATTGGCAGTATGACTTTTTTGTAAATATTTTGTAAAAATTCAACGAAGTTAACCCATTCCCCTACTCGCTGTCAGGTATGATCCACACTAGATTTTTTTAAAAAAAGGTTTGTCTTATGCGTAACGTGTTATTGGGGATCATGTGTGCCCTGACATTGGGATTGGCCCAACCTGTGTTGGCTCAATCTGCTGAATTCCAGCAATTGAAGGCTGAGGCCATGAAGGGTGACTCTGATTCGCAGCTTGAATTGGGTGTGATGTATGAGCAGGGCGATGGCGTAGAACAAAGCTACGCAAAAGCCAAAGAGTTTTTTGAACGTGCAGCACAGCAAGATCATCCCGAGGCCCAGTTTAATTTAGGCATTATGTATGAGCATGGTGAAGGCATGCCTAAAAATAAAAAACAAGCCATAGAGTGGTATAGCAAAGCGTGTGAAAATGGTGATGAAGATGGTTGTGCGGCGGCTCAGCGTTTAGATCGACGTTTATTCTGATTCTCAGTGCGAAAAAAACCGGTCAGCCTTTACGGCATGACCGGTCAAATAGACCACAGGAAACGTGTTAAACCTATAAATGCGTCACTAATTGACGGCTAGCTCAGCCTTTCTCATATCACCTTGCTCTTCAAATCGTTGGTGCCATAACAGGGCTTCTTCTAAGACATGGGGGGTATGGCCTCCACGAGCGCAAGCTCGAGCAAAATAATCAGCCAGCTCTGCTTGGTAGTCAGGATGCACACAATGCTTGATCACCAAGGCGGCACGCTCTCTAGGCGCTAAACCTCGCAAATCAGCTAAGCCTTGCTCTGTGACTAAAATATCCACATCATGCTCACAATGATCCACATGGGAAACCATAGGGACGACACGACTAATTGCACCGCCTTTAGCCAGTGATTTAGTAACGAAAATAGAAAGATGGGCGTTGCGAGCAAAGTCTCCAGAGCCGCCTATTCCATTCATCATTTTGGTGCCACTGACGTGGGTTGAGTTGACGTTGCCATATAAATCAAATTCTAAGGCAGCATTAATGGCAATAATCCCTAAGCGGCGTACAACTTCTGGATGATTACTGATTTCTTGGGGGCGTAGCACCACTCGATCTCTAAATTGATCTAAGTGATTAAAGAAGTGCTCCATCATGGGGGCTGTCACCGTAATGGATGATGCGGAGGCAAATTTTAATTGTCCTGATTCGAGCAAATGAAAAGCACTGTCTTGTAATACCTCTGAGTACATGGTGAGGTCTTCAAAATCAGACTCGACCAGACCTTGTGTAACGGCATTAGCGATACTGCCGATACCAACTTGCAAAGGCAGTAGGGATTTTTCGAGCCGACCCAAAGCGACTTCATTTTCTAAAAAACGTACAATGTGCTTGGCTATAGCTTGTGTTTCCACATCAGGCGGAGTCGCCGTTGACGGGCTGTCTAGGGTCTCTGTAAGGACAATGCCTACAATACGCTCTGGATCGACGGCAATTGCTGTAGAGCCTAAGCGTTGGTCAACGGTAGTTAGAGGGATGGGCTCTCGACCTGGGCGTCTTTTAGGCAGATATACATCATGAAAGCCTTCCAGTTCTGCTGGCATTGCTGTATTGAGCTCGATAATGACTTGTTTTGCTTGATTTACAAAACTTGCTGAGTTTCCCACAGACGTACTGGGTACAATATGGCCATCTTCTGTGATGGCAACAGCCTCGATAACCGCCACATCAATCGGATAACCGGGTTCAGAGCGTAATTGCTCAGCTAGCTCAGATAAATGCTGGTCATAAAATAAAACCTTCGCTTCGTTAATAGAGCGACGCATATCCGCATCCACTTGAAATGGTGATCGACGTGCTAACACCCCTGACTCTGCCATCAGACCATCGCTGTTATTGCCCAGTGATGCGCCAGTGAGGAGGGTGAGGTTTAAAGGACCTTGTGTGGCCGATTTTGCGGCTAGAGCAATAGGAATGGCTTTACTATCACCAGCACGAGTAAATCCACTCATGCCTACAGTCATACCCGCTTTGATAAATTGCACCGCTTGTTCAGCGGGCATTATTTTTTTATGTAAATCAGCTCGACGAATACGTTGTTGCCACATGGATTTGCTCCTATCACTTTGTTTTTGTACTGTGATTCGAGCATATCATTACGAATATGACTAAAATAACTGAATAATATTCATTTCATCTATAGCTATGATTAATGTAATTGCCCTACGATACTTCGTAGAAACGGTACGGTTGAGTAGTTTTACTGCAGCTGCACAATACTTAGGTGTGAGCCAATCCACGGTCAGTAAAATGGTACGTAGCCTAGAGGATCAAATCGGTGAAACACTCATTATTCGTAATGGAAAGCCGTTATTACTTAGTGATGCGGGAAAAGTGCTGTATGACAGAGGGGGAGAGCTGATCTCCTCATTATTGCGCTTGGAGCAAGAGGTGCACGAGGTTCAAGCCTTAAGCCAAGGTCGCGTTAACATTGGTATTCCCCCTATGATCAATTTGTTATTTACCGAGGTAATCAAAAATTTTAGAGAGCGCTACCCTAGTATTTTGTTACAGGTTCACGAGCACCCTGGACCAGCCATAGAGCTGCAGGTAGCAAAAGATGAGTTGGACGTAGGATTTAGCATTGCTCCTGTTAATGAGTACTTGCCATTAGAGCATCAAGTGGTGGCTAGCTATGATGTTTATGCTATTGGGCTACCAGAATTGTTGCCTCGCAACAAAGGGGCTGTTACGCTTTCTCAGGTCACTAAAAAGCCGCTTTTATTGCTGAATGATGATTTTGGATTAACGCGTCTTTTAAGACAGCGCTTTGTAAAAGAACAACTTCAACCACGTATTTATGCACAAAGCAGTCAATGGGATTGGTTGATATCAATGGCTCAGGCTGGCTTAGGTATCGCCGTATTACCAGAACCATTTTGCGCTCGTTTGCCAGAGGATTTGGTTTACAAGGTCATTAGTGAGGATGTAGCACTTAGTTGGGATGTGATGTTGTTATGGAGTGGGCGTTATTTATCTCAAGCGGCCCGTGCTTGGCTAGAGTGCTGCCAAGCCCAGTTAGGTGGTGATTGGCTATTGGATAGCATAGAGACATAAGAAAAAGCCCTTTAATTTTTTATATTAAAGGGCTTTTTTGTTGGTGATGTAATCCCCCCTTTTTAGCCAGTACTTATTCATAGAATAAATTAAAGGGAACAGATTAGTTGTGTTGGCGGAATAC
>NZ_CANRIC010000022.1:0-30942 GCF_947630565.1 uncultured Paenalcaligenes sp. | reverse complement strand
ACAGGACAGTGAAACACCTTAGCGCCGATGATAGTGGGCGTACGCCTGTGAAAGTAGGTCATTGTCAAGCTCTTATACCGAAAACCCCCACTCGTGATCGAGTGGGGGTTTTTTTATGCCTAAAGAAAGTAAACAAGGTAAAATAAGCATTATTAAATGCTATCTGATTATCTTGTTCCAGGAGGAATGCATGACCCAATCTATGATGCCTGAACCGCAATCTGGGTTATCTGCTCGTCAGTTGACCCATTGTTTATATGCTCTGTTTGTGGTGGGCTTGATTGCTGCGCCTGTTTTTGGTTTAGCGACAGCCGCTGCTGTAGTGGTGGCATATTACAAGCGAAGTGATGTGGCTGGTACTGTTTATGCTTCTCATTTTGATTGGTTAATTAAAACCTTTTGGTGGGGTGTGCTTTGGGTTGGCTTAAGCGCATTACTGACGTTAATATTTGTCGGTTGGCTAAGCGGGGCGGTTGCTTTTGTTTGGCTTATCTATCGCTTAGCTAAAGGTTGGTTTGCCTTGTTTGAAAATCAATCGCCTACATTGGATTAAAGAGAAAAAGCATCGTCATTGAACGATGCTTTTTTATTGTATCGCCGTGTAGAAAGCGAGTAGAGGCGTTTATTTAAATACAACGGTGCGTTGACCATTTAAAAAGATGCGATGCTCGACGTGAGCTTTAACGGCTCTAGACAATACCAAAGACTCTACATCACTGCCTACTTGGGTGAGTTCATTAGGACTCATGTCATGGCTTACGCGTTCAATATCTTGCTCGATGATTGGACCTTCGTCTAGATCTTCGGTTACGTAATGGGCTGTGGCACCAATGATTTTCACACCTCTAGCATGAGCTTGATGATAAGGTCGTGCGCCTTTAAAGCTTGGTAGGAAACTATGGTGAATATTAATGGCTCGACCGGATAATGCTCTGCACATCTCTGGTGACAAGATTTGCATATAACGAGCTAAGACAACTAAATCAATGTCTAGATCATCCACAAACTGTAATATCTGCTTTTCTTGGGCTGCTTTAGTTTCTGGTGTAACAGGCAGATGATGGAATGGTACGTTATATGAGGCTGATAACGAGGCATAATCAGCATGGTTAGATAATACGGCAGCAATCTCGATGGGAAGCTGTCCACTATGAGTACGGAATAACAAATCATTAAGGCAGTGGCCCTGACGACTAACTAATAGTAGAACACGCGCCTTTTTTTGAGCATCAAAAATATGCGCATCCATATTATATTTATCTGCAATAGGTGCAAAGTCAGCGCGTAAGCTTTCTGCATCAGTTATTGCGGGTAGGCTAAAGTGAATACGTAGAAAAAAGCGCTCTGTACCGGAGTCTCCGAATTGCTCTGCTTCAACGATGTTACCTTGTTTCTCTAAAAGCCAGCCGGTGACGGTATGTACAATGCCCGTGGTATCAGGGCAGGAAATAGTTAAGATGTAATCGTTCATGTTTTTTTAGATGAAATAAAAAGTGCTAAGCCAAATCAATACAGCTTGATTTGTTGCTTAGCCTTTTATGTACTTTATACAAAGTCTGATTTTAGCTTATTGTGGCAGATACCGTGCATATAAGCCATGCTCAGATCAGAGTCTTTAGGTAAGCCCTAATCCCTAAGGAGCTAGACGTTGTATTTGCCAGGTCTTATCCTGTTTTATATAGAGATAGCGATCATGAAGCCTACAGGTGCGGCCTTGCCAAAACTCAATACGCTCTGGCTGTAAATAATAGCCACCCCAGAACTCCGGGCAGGGTGGGTTGTCACCAAACTCTTTAGCGACTTGGTCACTACGGTTTTCTAGAGCAGCTCGGCTTGTAGGTTGACTCTGAGGTGAGGCTATTGCGCTGATACGAGACGCAAGAGGGCGGCTATTAAAATAGGCGCTTGATTGCTCAGCACTCATTTTTTCTACAGTACCTTCGAGTCGAATTTGACGTTGCAGTGTTGGCCAGAAAAATAAAAGACACGCTTTAGGGTTTTGACGTAGATCTTGGCCTTTACGAGAGTCGTAATTGGTATAAAACTGGACGCCCGTTTCATCAAAACCTTTGAGTAAGACAATCCTGGAGCTAGGCATACCTTCGGCATTGACGGTAGATAAACTCATGGCAGTGGGCTCAGGGGCTTGGAGGCGGATGGCCTCATCAACCCAACGGTCAAAGAGATCACGGGGATGGTCTGTGAGTTGGTGTTCAGGGAGATCAAATTTGTCGTATTCGTTTCGTAGATCGGCTAGGCTCATAACTATAAATGTTGCACTAAAAGTTCGAGTTTAGGATCTGCAATATTGGCATGTTTTAAAGCAGCTGCCGTTTGCAGTACATATTCAATACATGCCCCATTCATACCATGTGCGGTATGGATGACTTCGCGTAGCTGTTCTAGTGGCATAGAGGGCACATACGCATCGGTATGTGGATCAATCACAAAAGCTAAGGCTGATAAAACGGAGCCTTCACTGTGGCAGTCCACCCATTTAGGATTGTACGCGCCGCTGGGCATTTCGCGTTGCCATAATGGCGGAAAAATGGACTTTACCTGATCTGCCGCAACCTTATAGATGACTCCCTCACATATTCCACCTTCATCAAGCGCAAAAACAACGCCGGGGTTTTCAGGTGTGCCTCGATTAATTCTTGACCATAAGCACAGTGACCGATGAAAGCCGTGCAGGGTTGCAGGGCGTTGCTCTAGATATTCAAAATCAGGTCGCCAAATCAAGGAGCCATACGCAAAAAGCCAAAGGTCTGTTGTCTGGTCCCAATGACCTAAGCTTTGTAACATGGACTGATTAAGCTCAGACGCAGTCAGTGTTTTGAAATGTTGTGCAGAAGGTGGAGCAGTAAAAACAGTCATAATCACATGATATTAAGCAAAAATAGTAACATAGCCTATTACACAGAGCAGGCAGCTATGAGCTTATTATTCTAAGTCACATTAGCGCTGAACTGTATGGTTTATAGAGTGGATAAATAGGGAATGTGATGGCTGAGCAGCAATTAAACGCAGAGCGTCGTTTTGGTGGGTTAAATCGATTATATGGTGAGGGCAGTGTCGATATTTTAGGACACGCCCACATTATGATTGCTGGGATTGGTGGTGTAGGCAGCTGGTGCGTAGAGGCATTAGCACGTTCTGGAATCGGAATGTTAACGATCGTAGACATGGATCACATCAGTGAGTCGAATATTAATCGTCAACTACCTGCTCTAGGGTCTACCGTCGGACAGGCCAAAATCGAAGCCATGCAAGAGCGAATTTTGGATATTAATCCATTCTGCCGTGTGCAACTGATTGATGATTTTGTCAGTGCGGATAATATGGAACAGTTAGTTCATTTAGCCCCTGATGTGTTGATTGATTGTACGGATCAGGCCGAGGCAAAAATCACCATGATCTTAGCGGCTAAGCGCCATAACATTCGCTTATTGGTATGTGGGGCAGCGGGCGGTAAACAAAACCCATTAGCATTAAAACGTGGGGACTTATCCTTGAGTACACATGATGCTATGTTAGCTAAGCTACGAGGGCGACTACGCAAAGAGTATGGGTTCGCAAAGCCTAAAGTAGATAAGGTAAAGCCGAGCACGCGTATACCTAAAATGGGGGTAGAGGTTTTTTGGGTAGAGGAGTCGGCCATTATGCCGTCAGCGTGGCAGCAGGGTAACACCGGGCCTCAAGGCTTATCTTGTGCTGGCTATGGCTCTAGTGTAACGGTCACGGCCCCTATGGGCTTTGCTGCAGCACAGGCCGCGATTGATTATGTATTAAAAAAATCAAAAGTGGTCTAAACGAGCATCTAACCAACCACGTAGAGCATTAGAAATCCGAATGCGGGGGGCATGTAGCAGGTCTTTCTTTGTGATGTCTTCCTCGCTCACCCACCCCTGATCTAAGAGGTATTGTCGTTGCACCCCAGCTAATAGAGGTTGCTTTAACGAAGGAGTGACCCATCGATTATTTTTTAGAATATAAATGTTACTGCGTCCGCCTTCAGTAATTTGTTGATTCTGATCAAAATAAATAACATCAAAGAACGAAGGATGTTGTTGTAGCCACCGTTCGCCTTGCGCCCAGTGCTGTCTTTGCGTGGTTTTATGCTGCAGTAAAATAGCAGGAGCTACAGGGTTAAGAGGGCTGAGCGCAAGTCTGACAGGCTGTGCGGTTTCGGCAAGAGGTTGGCATTGTACGGTGATTTTCCCAGTGCGGCCTAGTGTCAGGCGCAGTCGCTGCGGTTGTGTGTAGCGCCGTAAAAAATAAGGCTGCAATGCCTGCAAAATACTGTTTTGCTGATACGGGTAGCCCAGTGTTCGAGCCGAATACTCCAGTCGTTTGAGGTGTAGGGCCAGTAAAGGCACTAAGCCTGTACGATGCAGTCGCATGGTTTCGATGAGCTCAGTATGTGGATGGATGACGGACAACATGGTTACTCCTCAAACTGAATCTCTGTCCCTAATACGCGCGCTTTCCAAAGGCATTCTTGCCACTCTAGGTCGGGATCAGAGTCAATCACTATTGCGCCTCCGACCCCAAACGTGGCGGTATGCAAATCGGAGTATTCTATTGTGCGAATCGCTACGTTTAATTGAAGATCTCCGTTTGGGGCTAGCCAACCTAGACTGCCACAATACATGCCGCGAGTACGTTGCTCTAGGTCATGAATACATTGCATGGCAGCTATTTTAGGAGTCCCCGTAATTGAACCACACGGGAACAAGGCTTCCATCATAGCTGCGAGCTGTACATTAGGAGCTTGTGCCTCTATGGTTGATGTCATTGTCCAAACGGAAGGATAAGCCTCTAACTCTAATAACTTGCGCACACGTACTGAGCCAGTCGTCGCAATACGACCTAAATCATTACGCAATAAATCCACAATCATGATGTTTTCCGCCACGTCTTTAGCGCTCTGGCGTAAGGTGTGTGCGTTTGCTTCATCAAGGATGGGGTCAGTGTGGCGGGCCATTGTTCCTTTCATGGGTTTAACCAACAAGTGATCTGCTGTTTTACGTAGGAATAACTCAGGGGAAAATGACAGAATATGCCGGTTGCCATCAGAGAGGTAAGCCCCATAGGCCACAGGGTGGGCGTGGGCTAAGGATTGGTATACCTGCTGAGGACTGGCCTCACACTGAATAGCAATAGGGATGGAGTAGTTGACTTGATAGTAGTCTCCTCTTTTAATGCCTTGCTGAATGTGATTGATATGTTCAATGTAGCGTTGACGAGATATGAGCGCTTTGGCATAAAGGGTTGGTTTTGTGGTGGGGGCTTCCCATGGAGTGCTGTGGGTAGCTTGTCGCATGACATAAGCCGATAGAATGGGGCTAGAGCTAGGTTGAGCGTGGGCTAAGCCCAATAAGTGGGCGCCTAGTTCATAGTTAGCGACGAGGGCGATCCAGTAGCCCTGTTGTTGCGCCTGCTGAATCTGCTCCCATGCGGTGGGAAGCTGCTCCGCATGGTAAGCCTTGATCGTGTGAACTAAGCCACTCAATTCTAGAGCGGTGTTGTCTAAGCGGTTTTCAAATCGACAATGCATGGTGGTGTTATTTTCGTTGTAAAAAATCGATCAAAGCCTGACCGGTATGAGATGAAGCCGTATTTTGCACGGTATCAACGGTCCCTTCAACTACCAACTGACCACCATCTATACCTCCTTCGGGGCCCATGTCTACGATCCAATCTGCCTCAGCGATTAGGTCTAAGTTATGTTCAATAACGACGACGCTTTGCTGCGCATCTGTGAGGCGATGAATCACTCGTAATAATTTTTCTACGTCCGCTATGGCTAATCCAACCGTTGGCTCATCGAGCACATAAAGCGTGTGTGGTTGTTGAGAAGCACGCCCTGTTTTAGTCAACCCCTCATCAAGACGAACTTTACTGAGTTCAGAAACGAGCTTAATACGTTGTGCCTCGCCGCCTGATAGCGTAGGCGAGGGTTGGCCTAGCGTTAAATACCCTAAGCCTACGTCTTGCAGCAGTTTAAGCGGTCGTAAAATACGAGGGTGAGAAGCAAAGTACTCTACGGCATCATCCACTTCCATTTGCAGGACATCACCGATATTTTTACCTTGCCAGAAAATGGACAAGGTATCGTTGTTGAATCGTTTACCGTGACAGCTTTCGCAAGGGATTTTAATGTCTGGAAGAAAGCTCATTTCAAAGGTAACCATACCTTGTCCTCCACACTCAGTACAGCGTCCATCACCGGTATTGAATGAAAAGCGAGAGGCATTCCAGCCACGAATTTTTGCATCGCGCGTTTGCGCAAATAGTTTCCGTATATCGTCCCAAAAACCGATATAGGTTGCAGGACAAGAGCGCGGCGTTTTACCTATAGGGGTTTGATCGACCTCTAAGACGCGGTCTATGTTTTCCCATCCAGAAATGTCTTGGCAATGTTGCCAGAGATAGTCGGTGGGAGCGCGTAATTTTTGCTTTAAATTTTCTAGAAGAACTTCTCTAGCTAAGGTTGATTTCCCAGAGCCAGAAACGCCCGTGATTGCACTAAAACGCTGCAGAGGAATATGCGCATCGACCTGATGGAGATTATGTAAGGATGCTCCGTGAATATGAAGTTGAGTGACAGAGTCATCAATAGGGCGGTAGGCTTGCATGGGATGCACGATGGGGTGTTTCAAATAGCGACCTGTTAAGGAATTTGGGTTATCCATAATTTGCGCTAATGAGCCTTGAGCCACGACTTGGCCTCCACGCGTACCCGCACCTGGACCAATGTCAATAATGTGCTTGGCCTGACGTATTGTGTCTTCGTCATGCTCTACCACGACTAAGGTGTTGCCATTGCCTTCTAGGCGTTGTAGAGCCTTGAGTAAGATACGATTATCACGAGGGTGTAGCCCAATGGTAGGCTCATCTAAAATATAGCAAACACCCTGTAAGTTTGAGCCAAGCTGGGCCGCGAGTCGAATGCGTTGTGCTTCGCCTCCTGACAACGTGGGGGCAGCTCTATCTAAACCTAAATAGCCCAAGCCTACTTCTTGCATAAAGCGTAGGCGATTATGAATTTCCGTAAAAATGTCTCGGGCAATGTCTTTTTCACGCGAACTAAGGTGTAGCGTATCAAAGAAAGCGCTTGCATCATTAATCGAGAAAGCGGAGAGTTCGGCAATCCCTGTTTGATGCCATCTAAAAGCGAGAGCGACTGGATTTAATCGTTGACCTTGGCAGCTAGGGCAGGTTGTTGAGTGGGCTGGAGTCTTGTCCTCGTCTGTAGCCAGCCATTTGGATTCTTCACCACTTTGCTCCGCATCAAAGCCAGCAATGACAGAGCCGGTACCAAAGCAACTGTGGCACCAGCCATGCTTCGAATTATAGGAAAAAAGGCGGGGGTCTGGTTCAGGGAAACTGCATCCACAACTGGGGCAGGCCCTAGCGGTGGAAAGTTTTAACTCGTCATGCTCAGTAACGACTACTAGGCTTTGGTGACCATGTTCTAATGCTTGCTGGACGGCATCACGTAGTTGCTTTTCTTTTTTTGAGTCTACCTTAAAGTCAGCGATCGGTAACTCAATGTTATGTTCTTTGTAGCGGTCTAAGCGTGGCCATTGGTCTGTGGGGACCAGCGTCTGATCCACGCGTAGGTGACTATAGCCTTTAGCATGAGCCCACTTAGCTAAGTCGGTGTAATACCCTTTTCTAGCAACAATCAAGGGGGCGTAGATGGCAACCTGTTGATTTTTGTAATCACGTAATAACTGGGCGGTAATTTGTTCGGGACTTTGTGGTTCTACGGGGACTTGGCAGCTAGGGCACATTTGAGTCCCTAGTTTGACATACAGTAATCGTAAAAAATGGTGGATCTCGGTCATGGTGGCGACCGTAGATTTATAGCCGCCTCGGCTAGTGCGTTGTTCAATAGCAACCGTAGGAGGGATACCATAAATGGCATCTACGTCCGGCTGACCAGCGGGTTGCACAATAGAGCGGGCATAGGCATTGAGAGACTCTAAGTAACGGCGTTGGCCCTCATTAAATAGAATATCAAACGCTAAGGTGGATTTGCCAGAGCCAGAGACGCCTGTGATAACCGTAAAGGTGTCGCGAGGAATACGGACTTGTATGTTTTTTAAATTATGCTCACGCGCATTAAGAATATGAATAGCGTTGTCATCAGTCGGGTTTGTGATGGCGTAGCTTACGCTGGGCTCGGCTAGTTGCTGCACATCTGCACCTACAATGTGATCTTGATACTGCAGTAGAGCTTGTCCTGTTAGTGATTGGGCTTGTTGCATAATATCGAGGGGGCTACCAGTAGCGACAATAGAGCCACCGGCATCACCCCCAGTTGGACCTAGATCGATAACCCAGTCCGCAGTACGAACTACATCTAAGTTATGCTCAATGACGATTAATGAGTGTCCTGCTGCCAGCAGTTTTCTGAAGGCCTGCATGAGTTTGGCAATATCATCAAAATGTAGCCCAGTGGTGGGCTCGTCAAATAAGAATAGTTTGCCTTTTTTGGCGACTTTAGCAGTGGCTAAACGGCTCTTTGATGCTTCTGCTAAATAACCGGCCAGTTTTAAGCGTTGCGCCTCCCCACCGGATAGCGTGGGCACGGGTTGCCCTAAGGTCAGATAATCTAAGCCCACATCAGCGAGAGGAGCCAATCCACGTTGTACGTCATGTAAACCAGCAAAAAACGCCAGAGCCTCGTTGACGGTCATATCGAGGACCTCGTCAATAGAGGCACTACGGCCTAGATGTTCAATGCGGACCTCTAAAATTTCGGGTCTAAAACGCGTGCCGTTACAGTCGGGACAACGGAGGTAGACATCAGATAAAAACTGCATTTCTATGTGTTCAAATCCGGTACCTCCACAGCTGGGACAACGTCCATCACCACTATTAAAGCTAAAAGTGCCAGGCTTATAGTCTCGCTCTATAGCTAAAGGGGCGCGAGCAAAGAGCTTACGAATGGCATCAAAAGCTCCTACGTAGCTTGCGGGGTTGGATCTAGCCGTGCGTCCAATTTGGGATTGATCGACCATGACGACCTCGGCGAGTTGCTCTGCACCTAGTAAGGCGTCAAACTCTCCCGGCGCTTCTGTTGCCTCACCAAAGTGTTTGCGTAGGGCGGGATATAACACATCTTGGATTAAGGTGGATTTACCTGAGCCCGATACTCCTGTTACGCAGACTAACCGTTGAAGCGGAAAAGAGACTTCGATATTTTTTAAATTGTGAGCACGTACCCCTTGTAATAGCAGGCGCGGGGTGTGGGCAGTTACTGTTTGCGCTAACGGGGCGGCAATCGTTTTTCTGCCACTTAGGTAATCACCAGTCAGGGTGGGGGCATCTCGTAATTGATGGGGGGCGCCATCAAACGTAATTTGGCCGCCTTTTTCTCCCGGACCAGGGCCTATATCTAAAATTCGGTCTGCTGCAACCATGACTTGAGGATCGTGCTCGACCACAACCAAGGTATTTCCATTGTGACGTAGGCGTTGCATGATCTGCACAATGCGATGCATGTCGTGGGGGTGTAGCCCAATAGACGGTTCATCAAGTACAAACAGAGTATTGACTAATGAGGTACCAAGAGCAGTAGTAAGGTTGATACGCTGCACCTCGCCACCTGATAAGGTACGACTTTGGCGGTCTAATGATAAGTAGCCCAACCCCACTTCACAGAGGAAATTAAGACGCGTATTGATCTCGTTGCGTAATAACTGTGTGGCTGCATTGAGCTCTCCATCAAACACTAAGGTGGCAAAGAAATCACGTACAGAGTCAATCGGAAGCCGCATTAAGTCATGAATATGAAAACCAGGCATAGCCGCTAATTGGGCTTGAGTCCACTGGGTATTGACAGGCATAAAGCGTGTATAAGAGCCGTTATCGTCAATGGCACTATGTTGTCCTAAGCGCCACAGCAAAGCCTCTGGCTTTAAGCGTGAACCTAAACAGGTGGGGCAAGTATTGTAGCTACGGTATTTGGATAACATGACTCGCACATGCATTTTGTAGGCACGTGACTCCTGCCAGTCAAAATAACGTTGTATTCCATACCACTGGGTTTTCCACGCCCGAGTTCCCCCTTTAAAGTCGGGGGCGCCTTGAATAACCCACGCCTGTTCTTCAGCACTTAACGCTTTCCAGGGGGCGGCCAGTCGAATGCCGGCTTCTTTAGCAAAGCGCTCTAGGTCTTTTTGATGCACCTTATTTGATTCGGTTTGCCAAGGCTTAATCGCCCCTTCGAGTAGGCTTTTATTTTCATCTGGAATCACCAGGCCGTAATCAATGCCCATCACCCGCCCAAAGCCTTTACAGCTCTCACAGGCTCCTAGAGGAGAATTAAAGGAGAAAGTGCTTGGTTGAGGTGTGTTGTAGTCAATATCGCACGTGGCGCAATGTAAGCCCGCACTAAAATTCCATTGCGTTTCATTTTTTTCATCATCTAGAGCAAAAACGCTCAGGTGACCATGCCCATAATGCAGTGCGGCATCTAAGGCCTCCATCAGACGAGCAGGCTCTGCTTTGCTGAGTCGGAAGCGGTCTTGAATGACGTAAAGACGCTGTGAGGTTTCTTTTTTGCTATTTTTTTTGGGGTTTTGTGCCGACTCGTGTAAACGTGTATAGCCTTGTTGCTCTAGGAATTGCTGAATTTCATCGGTGCTGAAGTTGCTCGGCACATCAATGGCAAAGGTCAACACCAAGCGTGGGTCATCATGAGAGCAACGCTCTCTGAGTTGTGAGGCAATGCGTTGGGCGTCTTCGTGATGAATGTGTTGACCACATTTTCGACAATGCAGATGACTAAGTCGTGCGTAGAGCAGTTTAAGGTAATCGTTGAGCTCAGTCATTGTGCCTACGGAGCTGCGTGAGTTACGCACAGGATTGACTTGATCTATTGCGATGGCGGGGAGAATTCCTTCGATTTTATCGACCTGCGGCTTATCCATACGGTCTAAAAATTGACGAGCGTAGGGGGAAAACGTCTCCACATAGCGACGCTGACCTTCGGCATAAAGGGTGTCAAAGGCTAAGGATGACTTACCTGATCCAGAGACGCCGGTTAATACCGTAATTTTTCCAGTATCAAAGCTGACATCGAGGTTTTTTAAATTGTTTTGGCGAGCACCAAAGATGCGAATTTGAGAGGTCATAGAGTCACTAAAGGGAAAGCAATGGCAATAAAGGAGAGCGTTCTTTGTATATAGGGGCGGTATGCGGTAAAATCTACTGTATCTGTGGCTAAGTATGCTTGTATAATTCTTAGCTTTGTTTACGTATCCGGAGAATTCTCATGGCTGAAATCAAACGCACAAGCCGCAATACCCTAGAGCGTCGTTGCTTAGGTAAAGCGTTCAAACGTCTATACGCACGTTCACCTAAAAGCGTGTTCAAAATGCTAGAAAAAGTAAAACGCGCTTAATTACGCTTATACATTAGACTAACAGTTTTTGTTTGTCGTGCTTTTACCACGGCAAACAAACGGTTTCTAATTGTAATTTACGCAAGTAAAACCACAGATTTCATGTCTGTGGTTTTTTTTCGTCTACTATTAAAGAGCAAAGCTAGGTTTGTCGAGTTATCGCTTTAGAACGAAAAATTACAGGGAGACGATGTTAATGTCGGAGCAACGGCCTTTATCTGCATCAGCATGGCGCTATCAGTTTACGGTGTTGACGCCTACGTATAACCGTGCACATACCCTAACACGGGTATATGACTCACTGTGCGAGCAAAGCTTTCAGGATTTTGAGTGGGTGGTGGTTGATGATGGGTCAACAGACCAGACAAAGCAATTAATTCACCAGTGGCAACAAGAGGCCTTGTTTCCTATTCACTATATTTGGCAACCTAATCAACATAAAAAAGTGGCATTAAATCGAGGGATAGCGGTTGCCAAAGGTGAGCTAATCGTGGCTTTGGATAGTGATGACAGCTTAGAGACCAACGCCTTATATGATATGGCGCGTACATGGCGAGATATTCCAGACAATATACGGGGTCAATATGTGGCAGTGACGGGCTTATGTAAGACTCCTTCTGGACGTATTGTGGGGGATATGTATCCCTATGACCAGTTTGATGCCAACCCATTGGATTTGCAGTTTAAGTTTAATGTTAAAGGCGAAAAGTTTGGCTGTTTAAGTACAGCAGTGATGCAGCGTTTTCCTTTTCCTGAGCATATTGTGGGTTTTGTTCCAGAAAGCTTAGTGTGGAGGCGCTTAGCACGAGCTGGCTATAAAACTCGCTTTGTTAATCAAGTGTATAGAGTGTATTACGACAGTAGTGACTCGCTTTCACATCAGGGCCGCAATCATTCGGCTCAACATGCTTTGGGGTTATGGCTACTGGCCCATGATACGGTCGTGGATTGTGTACCTTGGTTTCATTATCGGCCCCAAGAATTTTTTAAAGCAGCCGCTCGCTACACACGATTTGCCTTGCATATGCGCGAGCAGTCCATTTCAAAACCGACAGGTTATGGGTTGCATGGGATTGCTGCCACTGCACTGGTTTGTGTTATGGCTCCCATTGGTGCTATGTTGTTTTTACGGGATAAACTACAAATGCGCACACTGCATTTTAGTTGATTAGTGTTGCTGGTTTGATGGTGATGGCATCCGAGCTAAATCGAGGTCATCTTCGTCATCGGCTAGGGGATCAGAACTTAGATCAAACGGTAAAACATCCTGTAAGGTCTCACCCCAGCCATTTTCATCCCCTTCGTGATTAATTTTGATGTAATTAACATCCTCATCTTCTGTTCGCTGAATGGCCCACATGAGGCGACAGGTATAGGTTTCATTTTCATTCACTTGTACCCCACCTTGGCTTCCAAGTAGGCGGGTATTAGCGCCACCAATTTGAACTACTGGAATATCGCTATCATCTTCGTTAATATCTAAGGGGATGGCAAAAACAGCCCATTCAAATCCGGTTTCAGCAGCGCTGACGACCTCTACCAAAACAGGTTTACCCAGATATGAGCTTAAAGCGTCAGCAGTACGTGCTAATAGTTCAATGTCTTCGGTGCTAAACAGTAGTGCGGTGGAGTCAGTCATTTTGTTAATCAAACCGTAATATATAATGAAGTCGCTTTTAGCGATGCTATGTACTTATAGCCTTATCAATCCTATTTAGGTTTCTATGGCCCAATACGTTTATACAATGAATCGGGTAGGCAAAATTGTGCCACCCAAGCGTCAAATTCTACGCGATATTTCTTTATCTTTCTTCCCCGGAGCCAAAATTGGTGTTCTAGGTTTGAATGGCTCTGGTAAATCCACTCTATTACGCATTATGGCTGGGGTGGATAAAGAGATCGAAGGTGAAGCCATCCCCATGCCGGGGATTAAAATTGGTTACTTACCCCAAGAGCCCGAGTTAGATCCAACCCAGACGGTACGTGAGGCCGTAGAAGCCGGTTTAGGCGCTGTATTTGAGGCCCGTCAACGCTTGGATGAGGTGTATGCTGAATACGCTGAGCCTGATGCTGATTTTGATGCCTTAGCCGCAGAGCAAGCTGAACTAGAGGCGATTATTGCGGCGGCGGCTACAAGCGGCAGTGATGATACGAATACACAGATGGAAATTGCGGCTGATGCGTTGCGTTTACCCGCATGGGATGCGGTAATTGGCAATTTGTCTGGTGGTGAAAAACGCCGTGTCGCTTTATGTCAGTTGCTTTTATCTAAACCCGATATGCTGTTACTTGATGAGCCGACTAACCACTTAGATGCGGAAAGTGTGCATTGGTTAGAGCAGTTTCTCAGTAAGTTCCCAGGTACGGTAGTTGCTGTGACGCATGATAGGTACTTCTTAGATAATGCGGCAGAGTGGATTTTAGAGCTAGACCGAGGTCATGGTATTCCTTGGAAAGGAAACTACAGCTCTTGGCTAGAGCAAAAAGAAGACCGTCTCAAACAAGAGGAGTCGAATGAGTCAGCGCGTCAGCGTACTATTCGAAAAGAGCTAGAGTGGGTTCGTCAAAATCCTAAAGGTCGTCAGGCTAAATCAAAAGCGCGTTTGAATCGTTTTGAGGAATTATCCTCCCATGAGTACCAACGTCGTAACGAAACTCAGGAGATATTTATCCCTGTGGCCGAGCGATTAGGTAATGAGGTCTTAGAGTTCAATCATGTGTCTAAGGCGTATGGTGATCGCTTATTGATTGAGGATCTTAGCTTTACGGTTCCACCGGGTGCGATTGTAGGTATTATCGGTCCGAACGGGGCAGGTAAATCTACGCTGTTCCGTATGATCGCGGGCGAAGAGCAACCAGATAGTGGTGAAATTAAGCGAGGCCAAACAGTTCAGTTGGCATATGTGGATCAGTCTCGATCCTCATTACCAGCAGAGAAGTCGGTATTTGAAGCTATTTCGGACGGCTCGGATATTCTACAGGTTGGTCGTTTTGAAATACCTGCACGGGCTTATATTGGGCGCTTTAATTTCCGAGGTGCTGACCAAAACAAAATTGTCGGTAAATTATCGGGCGGGGAACGTGGTCGTTTGCATTTAGCTAAAACGTTAGCAGCAGGCGGTAACGTACTTTTACTTGATGAACCGTCTAACGATTTGGACGTTGAGACCTTACGTGCCCTAGAGGACGCCTTGCTTGAGTATGCCGGGTGTGTCATGGTGATCAGCCATGATCGTTGGTTCTTGGATCGTATTGCTACGCATATCTTGGCCTTTGAAGGCGACTCACACGTAGAGTTCTTCAGTGGTAACTACCAAGAATACGAGGAAGATAAGTTACGTCGCCTAGGTGAAGAGGCTGCTAAACCGAAACGTATTCGTTATAAAGCATTGAAATAAATCGAACTACGGTATTGATTTAGAATAAACAGCCACTTTCGAGTGGCTGTTACATTTTTTGCGACCGTTAACACAATGATGCGACTCTAGGCTTGATACATTATAGTGTCCGCAGTACTGTAGTTATATAGAGTGCTTAATGATGAATCCAAGGAGTACAGTATGAAACAGACAACACTGATAAAAACAATGGCCGCTACGGCTTTACTGGTCTTAATGGCTGGGTGTTCAACTTGGGATAACATGAGTTCCAGACAAAAAGGCGGTGTGGCGGGTGCCGGAGTAGGTGGTGTAGCAGGTGCCGCTGTGACCGGTGGTAGTGTACTAGGAACGGTAGGTGGTGCCGCAATAGGTGGTATTGTTGGTGACCAAGTGGGCAAACGCCAGTAGTAGATGTAGTCTTTTTAGAAAAGCCGGCATTGCCGGCTTTTTTTATTTATCAGAAGGGAGTTCAATTTTGACCTCTAGTACTTCTAGGGCGTCTTGACGATCCAAATGAACTTGAATGTCGTGGGGGTCGATTTGAACATAACGAGAAATGACCTCGATGAGTTCTTTTTGTAATCGAGGTAAGTAGTCAGGACTCACACCATCAACGCCGCGCTCATTAATTAAAATAAGTTGCAAACGATCCTTAGCAACACTAGCGGTAGGGTTTGTGTTTTTTGTGTTGCCAGTAAAAAAAGACAGGAAAGACATGACTATTTACCCCCGAAGAGGCGTTTTAGAAAACCTGGTTTTTCGTATTCAACGAAGCGTAAGGGACGTTCCTCGCCTAAGTAACGAGCTACGATGTCATCGTAGGCTTGAGCAGCGGGGCTTTCAGCAAGGTGAATAACGGGTGTACCTTGGTTAGACGCATGCAGTACGTCCTCGGACTCGGGAACCACACCAATCAATTTGATGCGTAATATGTCCTCAATGTCTTGTAGAGACAACATTTCACCATCAGCCACGCGTTTTGCACTATAGCGGCTAATGAGCAAGTATTCTTTGATAGGGGTGTCGCTGGTCTCAGCACGACGAGACTTGGCTGATAATATGCCTAAAATACGATCAGAGTCACGTACAGAGGATACCTCTGGGTTAGTTACTACTAATGCATCATCAGCAAAATAAGAGGCCATCAGAGCACCGGTTTCTATACCTGCTGGAGAGTCACAGACAATGTATTCAAAGCCCATATCCTTTAAATCATCCAGTACTTTTTTTACCCCTTCTTTGGTGAGGGCATCTTTGTCTCTGGTTTGAGAGGCTGGAAGAACAAAAAGATTTTCGAGTTTTTTATCCCGAATTAATGCTTGATTTAAGGAGGCTTCTTCTTGGATCACATTAACAAAATCATAGACTACACGGCGTTCGCAGCCCATGATTAAATCTAGGTTGCGTAGCCCCACATCAAAGTCAATCACCACTGTTTTGTGGCCGCGCAGAGCCAGACCAGACGCAAAGCTTGCACTGGTTGTGGTTTTGCCCACCCCACCTTTGCCTGATGTCACCACTATTATTCGCGCCATGATGCTGTGTGTCCTTTAGTATTTTTAGTCATGTGCTTGCTATTATAAAAACAAATTATAAATGTGCTAAGAAAATTATAGATAATAGTTCAAGTTAATGGTAATGAAACTAAATCGTCTTAGTATAGGCCATACACTGGCACGAAGCGTCCCAGAGTGCAAGAGGATTAACATCTATTAACTTAATGGCTCGAATTTTAATGATTCACCTTCAAGTTGAATGACAACCCCTTGTTTATGATAGGGATTTGCGCTGGGGTCTTCAATGACACTATAGACGCCAGCAATGGCAATTAGCTCGGGATCAAATTCTGCTGCGACGATAAAAGCATTGGTGTCGCCATTAGCTCCTGCAATTGCTTTACCACGGAGTGGGCCGTGTACATAAATATTACCTGTTGCAATAATTTCAGCCCCTTGGCCCACCATACCAGCAATAATTAAATCCCCATCTGGTGCATATAGACGTTGTCCAGAGCGCAAAGGCTGACGCACAATCATCGGAGCTGCTTGAGTGATAGGCTCTGCAGGCTCAGGTTCTGGTTCAGGTAGGTCTATTGTGGTTTTAGTGCTGGAAAGCTCTACTGCAGGTAGCCCGTATTGAGCGGCTGCTATTTGTTGATCGGCTTGCCCCATCATGCCAATAGGGTGTAGTTGGTGATGGCGCAGTGCGGTGATTAAGCCTTCCCAGTCGATAGGATCAGGAATGGCTGTGCTATCAATCACGACAGGCTCATTTTGGAAAAAGGCTCCAGCGCCTTGCATACGTAGGTCTAGCGCTTCGAGTAATTCAGTGGTGTCAGCACTATGCAATACCAGTCGCACGGTATAGATAGTAGCGCTTTTGATATCTAGGGCTTGAGGGCCTTTGCGAGAAGTAGGTGCGTTCACTTGATAACCATCACAATGAAAAAGGGGGGCGAAGCCCCCTGTTAATTGGCTTAGTTCCAGTTGTCTTTTAATGTAGCAGTACGATTAAGTACGGGTTTATCTGGTGTGGATAATTCTCGATCAGCGACAAAATAACCTAGACGCTCGAACTGCCAATGCGCATCGGGGCTGGCGACTAGACCGGGTTCTACCCAGCCTTGAATCGTTTGCATTGAGTTTGGATTGATAAGCTGCAAGAAATCTTTGTCACCTACATCGGGATGAGGGTCGGTAAATAGACGGTCATACAAACGGATTTCAGCGGCAATTGCATGTTTAGCACTAATCCAAGTGATATTGCCTTTGACTTTAACTGAGTCCGCTCCAGGTGTACCACTTTTGGTGTCGGGTAGGTAGTCGGCATACACCGTTGTTACCTGACCATTTTCATCCTTATCAAAGCCTGTGCAGGTAATGATGTAACCATACTTTAGGCGAACGGTATTGCCAGGATAGAGACGGAAATAACGTTTTTCAGGCTCTTCGCGGAAGTCATCTCGTTCGATCCAGAGCTCTCGGCTCAGATGGAATTCACGTTTACCGGCCTCGGGGTGGTGTGGATGAACGGGAGCATAGCAGAGCTCCTCTTTATCCTCAGGGAAATTATTGAGGATAAGTTTGATTGGATCTAGTACCGCCACGCTACGAGGAGCTTTAGGATCTAAATCATCACGTAAGGCCTGCTCTAAAATGCTGTAATCGATGCGAGAGTCGGCTTTGGAGACACCAATTCGATCACAAAATAACCGAATGGACTCGGGTGTATAACCACGACGGCGTAGTCCTGCTAGAGTGGGTAGACGGGGATCATCCCAACCATCCACATGATTTTCTACAACTAATTGTCGTAGTTTGCGTTTGCTGGTGACTACGTAGCTGAGGTAGAGACGAGCAAACTCATACTGTTGAGGTAGTGGGTCGGTAAAGAAACCTAAGTCACGTAGATGCTCTAGAATCCAATTGTAAAATGGACGTTGGTCTTCGAACTCGAGAGTACAAACGCTATGGGTGATCATTTCTAAGGCGTCTTCGACAGGGTGTGCCCAACTGTACATTGGGTAAATGCACCAGTCATTCCCTGTGCGATGGTGTTCGGCGTGGCGAATACGATACATAACCGGGTCACGCATATTAATATTAGGTGACGCCATGTCAATTTTGGCACGCAAACACAAGCTACCATCTGGGTGTTTACCATCGCGCATCTCGCGCAATAGTTGCAGCGACTCAGCGGCAGGGCGATCACGCCAAGGCGAGTTAGTGCCTTTTTCGGTTAATGTGCCGCGATTTTGGCGGATTTCCTCTGGGGATTGCTCATCTACGTAGGCATATCCCGCAGAAATCAGGCCCTCGGCGAACTCATACATGAATTCAAAGTAATCGCTGGCAAAGTATAAATTGTCTTCGGTTTTGAATTTCCAGTCGTAGCCTAGCCATTGAACCATGTCAATAATGGCATCAACGTACTCTTGCTCTTCTTTTTCTGGGTTCGTATCATCAAAGCGTAGATGACATGCGCCCTGATAGTCTTGTGCTAAACCAAAATTCAAGCAAATGCTTTTGGCGTGACCAATATGTAGATAGCCGTTGGGCTCAGGCGGAAAACGAGTGCGAATACGTGCAGGATCAACTTGACCTGTAGATTGTATGGCAGCTGGGCCGGGACGACCTGCCCACAATTTTGTCGCATGACGCTGGTTTTTTAAATCTTGGTCAATGATGTTTCGTAAAAAATTGGATACGGGGGTCGGGGTAGATGCAGTGCTCATACACAAAAACGAATAAATAATTGAATAATGGTCTATTTTGCCACGTAATGTGGTTAGACTTGGCATTTATAGCAATAAAAACAAAATACACTTAATTAGCGCACATTATGACCTATTCCGCACTTTGGTTCTCGCAAATACAGTTTTTTGGTAGCCTGGGCTTTATGGCTGTTTTTTTTACCATAAGCCTAGGGCTGTCTTGGGTCCTGTTTTATTTACGATTGCGAGCCATGGGAGAGCAACATTTACTGTGGTTGCCCGTTTATCGATTCTGGGTGCGGATTTTTGCGCTCGCTTTTCTATTAAGCTTTGCCTCTAGTATGCCAGTGTTAATTCAACTTGGCAGCCTTTGGCCTTCGCTATTGCCCAAAATACAGGCGGTGAGTAGCCCCTTATTGGCAGTGACGCTATTGGGTGCATTAGTGTTTAAAGCGGCGTTTCTTGGGTTAATGCTATTCGGTCAACGTCAGTTGGCTGAATGGGTGCATGCCGCCATTGTACTGCTTGTTGCGCTAGGAAACAGTTTTGTTGCATTTTGCTTATTGGTTTTTGTGTCTTGGATGCATACACCCCTAGGTACAGAGTGGCTAGAGGACCGTTACGTGCTGAATAGTTGGGCACAGGTACTAAGCAATCCTAGTTTGCTGTGGTATAGCTTGTTGTTTATTGGGTCTAGTTTTGTGATGGTAGCCTTATTAATGATGGCTGTTTTGGCGCAGCAGTCTATTCGCCGGCCTCTAGGAGAGGGAGAACGACGTGCATTTAAAACGGCTGTTTATATAGGTAGTGCGGCGTGGGCTCTTTTGCTGATGGCTTTTATTGGCAATGGGAAAATGGTGGCTGATTATCAGCCTATTAAGGCCGCTGCTGCGATGGCCTACTGGCAGTCAGGCTCTGTTCCGCAGTGGCTTTGGATGGCGTGGCCATCAAGTACAGAAATGATCAATCATATGAGTCTAGGTATAGCTAATGTAGGCCATAGTTGGTTAGGGCATGATGCAGAAGGGGGGCTGTTGGGTTTAGATCAGGTTGTTGGGATGAGCCCTCCGGTTTTTGTGGTTTTTTGGTCTTTACGGTTCGCTATGTTGGCGGGCGTATTGAGCTTTTTTGTCTTATTTAAGGGCTGGCGTTTAGGCATGTTGCGTCACTATGACCCTAGCGCGTTAAGTCTAACCAAACGGAAAACGATGGCTCTATCTGGATTTTTAGGGCCTGTCTTATTGTTGTGTGGGATGGCATATCAGTTATTTGGGGTGATGCCATTTGTGGTGAATCAAACGATTACGATTAACGAAGTGTTCGCGCAGCACTCCCTAGAGAAAAGTGTATTGAGTTTATTTGCATACACGGTGGTATATGCCTTATTTGTTTTTGGTTTTGTGGCGTTGGTTCGTTATACAGCCCGCTATGGTGTTGTTTCAGTGGCTAGACGGAGGGGACGAGCATGATACAAGCATTATCGACAGCGTTGGGGTTGGCTCCAACAGACCCTGCCTTTTGGTTACCGTTGTTTTTTCTTTGTCTGTTAATGGTAACGGTGATAGCCGGCACCATCTTAGATGGCTTTGATATAGGGGTAGGGTGCTTGTCATTAGTCGCCCCCGAGTCATTACGCCCCCGGATGATGAGCTTACTTAGCCCGTGGCGCGATGCGAATGAGTTTTGGCTGTTTTTGGGGATGATTGTATTTGCTGTTGCATTCCCTCAAGCCTGGGCAGAGGTAATGGGGCAATTGCAGTTAGCACTATTATGCTTAGCTTTAGGCGTAATGGCTCGTTCTGTTTGCTTTGAGTTACGACTACGGGCGCCAGCAGAACAGCAACATCTTTGGCAGCGAGGTTTTGCCTTGGGTTCTGTAGTGACGGCTTTTGCTCATGGGTTATTGTTAGCCAAGGTCATTATTAATTATCAAGGTGGATCTGGTTATGTCTGGTTTTTGGTTTTCATGGGTTTTTGTGCAGTAGCCGCTTATGTATTATTAGGAGCCGCTTGGTTAGTGATGCGAGAGGTGGGCGAACTACGTATGCGCGCGGTGGTATGGGGGCGGAGGGCTGTACGTTGGTTTGCGGCAGGGGCTGTGGCGGCCTCCGTGGTGTTGGCCTTGGCGAACCCTGGTGTACTTTTAAAGTGGAGTGAGGGGGCGCCTCGTATTGCTGTATTAGGGCTTTGGACGTTTATTTTACTTGGCTTTGTCGTTATAGAAATGAATTTACAGCGATTATTAAATGTCAGTGTACGTGGTACGGGTTTACCTTTTTTAATCACCCTAGTTATTTTCATTGCCGTATTATTAGGACTAGGATTTAGTTTTTTTCCTTTTCTGGTCTTAGATCAAATCACGATTTGGGATGCCGCTGCGGATACGCAGACATTGCAGCTTATCTGGAAAATTAGTTTGTTCACTCTGCCTTTTTTAGCTCTTTTTTCATTTTGGGTTTACTGGCGGATGTTTGGACTTTCTCGCCCTCCTACTCCTCCTCTTTTTAAAAATTAAGGCATGGCCTACAAAAAATACCTCCGTCTCACTCGTCAACGCATACGTCACTGGCAGTGGTTATCTGATACCCCAGCGATGCTTTGTTGGGCTGTGGTGATGGGGGTGTTAGGGGCCGGAGTAGTGATGCTGTTTTATGAGAGTATTTACCTCATACAGCGTGTTGTAACAGGGCAGTCAGGCAGCATTACTCAGGTAACACGTTCTTTATCATGGGATATGCGGCTGTTATTTCCTACATTGGGTGGGCTTGCCGCAGGGGTGTTGCTTTGGTTAGCAGGCCGTAAAAAAGCCTCTACGGCCTCGGACTACATGGAAGCAGTTGCTATTGGTGATGGGCGACTGTCATTACGTCAAGGCTTGCTGCGTTCGTTGGCCTCGTTATGTACGGTGGCATCAGGGGGCGCTATAGGTCGAGAGGGGGCAATGATTCATCTGTCATCTTTAGCCGCCTCTCTCTTTGGTCGTTTTATTTATATTGCTCCAGAGCGACTTCGGCTCTTGGTTGCTTGTGGGGCAGCAGCAGGTGTAGCGTCGGCATATGGTGCGCCGTTAGCCGGAGCTATTTTTGTGGCAGAAATTGTATTGGGCTCCATGAGTATTCAGACTCTGGGGCCTTTGTTGGTTGCCTCTGCGACGGCTAATATCACGATGCGAATGAGCCACCACTATAAAGCCCCTTACGAAATGATTGATCTGCCCGGCATTGTAGGATGGGAAATTATTGTTTTTGTCTTGCTTGGGTTAATCATCGGAGTGGTCGCCCCTGGCTTTTTAAAGCTGATGAATTACACAAAACAACTGTTTGTACGCAGTGGATTACCCCTCATTGCTCGGCTTACGGTGGGTGGTTTTATGTTGGGCTTATTGTTGATTATGGTTCCTGACGTGGCTGGCAATGGTTATAGTGTGGTTTCGTCTTTTTTGCATGACCCTTGGACGTGGTATGCCGTGATTGCCATGTTATTTGCCAAGGTATTGGCCACAACAATTACGGTGGGCTCAGGAGCCATAGGAGGGGTCTTTACTCCGGCTTTATTTGTAGGCGCTGCTTTTGGAACCTTGTTTGGGCAAATCATCCAGTGGGTATTGCCGGGGTTAGGCGTAGAGACGTATGTCTATACCCTAGTCGGTATGGGGGCTTTTTTAGGTGCGGCCACCAGTGCTCCTTTGATGGCGATTCTGATGCTCTTTGAGATGACCTTGAGCTATCAATTGGTATTGCCATTGATTATTGCGGCAGTGACGGCTTACTTTATGTCACGGACCTTGGCGGAGGTCGCCATGTATGATGTGACATTGGCGAGAGAAAGAGATCAGCTTTTGCGTTTTACTTTGCGTAATACGCGCTTAAGCGAACTGGTTCGGCCAGCTGATACGGTATTGACCACCGAGGCAACGGTAGGTGATGCGCTGCAGATGTATTTGGATTATCCCGTGCGCTTTATTTATGTGGTGGATGAAAATAATCATTATTTAGGTGTGATAGCTCAGCCTGAACTTATGCGATTATTGATGAATCATCAGGATGCGCATGATGAGCCCATCGGAGAGGTGTTGAAATTAGACTATGTGCAGACACTCATGCCTCACATGAGCTTAGACCATGCTCAAGAGCAGTTTATGGATTTTGTGGGAGAGCGCTTGCCGGTGATTCGTAGTCTCGAAGAGCCGCGTTTAATTGGTGTAGTCTATAAATCAGCCTTGTTGGAAAAATATTCAGCATTAAAGCGTTCATTAGACGCAAGTAGTGAGGCGCTAGTTAGCTTACATCGCTAAGAACAGGATAAATATGGGACGAGGTCTATGTTGGATCGGCTATAGCATGGTTGGGCTAGTAATTAGCTCTGCAGCTTTGGCGCAACCTAAACCAGCGATTCCTTTACAACTGAAAATCGCCCCGCAGATATCGAATCATGCTCCAGATCACTGGTACGTGGACCAGCGAGCGTGGCGTTATCAATCGACCAGTAATGTACGTTTTACTGTTGGTAATAGTACGCCTCAACTTGTTTCAGGTTTAAAAACAGTTCCTCTAGGAGGGCTCAGTTTTTCTGATCGGGTGGATGCTGTTTTGACTGATAAAGAGCAATGGCGTTATGGCTTAGCTCTGGGTGTAGTAGATAAACAGCCGACCGCTACGGACTTTAACTATGGGGCAAAAGCCGCTCGAGCATGGGTAGATGTTCGGTTGTCACCTACACTTTCTTTTGATGGTTTATACCAGCGCGCCGAAGGCTACGAACAGGTAGGGCTTGGTAGTCGTTATCACCTCAGTAGTACAGGTGGGGTATGGGCCATGAGCCTAACTCAGAGCCATCATCGGGCGGGTAAGGGATGGCGGTATCAAGGGCGTTACGACATGGACATTTCTGAGACAGTCGATATGTCTTTGAGCACAGAGACCTATAGTGGGGCCTTTAGCAATTTGCTGCAGTCTCAAAACAAATCGTTTACGACACCACAGGCTAAACATGGCGTAGATGTGCATTGGGATACGGGGCGTTGGGGCGCACTGGGAGCCAGTTATTCCAGTACCCAGCCACGGCTAGGGCAAAATCAACATTCATTTGGTGTCAACCAACAGTTTTGGTATAGCTCTAATTTGCGCATAGACCTAGATGCACAACGCCAAATTCATACCGGTGACTATAATATGGGATTACGCTTTTCCCTACCTGTGTTTTAACTATGTCTGATCCTGCTCTTCACGCATTACAACAAATCTTTGGTTACGATGCCTTTCGTAGCGAACAGCAAGCCATTATTCAGCATCTTATTGATGGTGGAGACGCGTTGGTGTTGATGCCAACGGGTGGTGGTAAATCCTTGTGTTATCAAATACCCGCCTTAGTACGCGAGGGCACAGGGATTGTGGTGTCACCATTGATTGCTTTAATGCAGGATCAGGTAGATGCCCTAACAGAACTTGGGGTGAAGGCGGCGTACTTAAACTCGTCCCAAGATTGGCGTGTTGCCAGAGAGGTGGAGCAAGCCTTTATAAATGGCGAGTTAGATTTGCTTTACGTAGCTCCAGAGCGCTTATTAACAGATAGGTGTTTGGATATGCTAGCCCGAGGTAAGATTGCCTTGTTTGCGATTGATGAGGCGCACTGTGTTTCGCAGTGGGGGCATGACTTTAGACCTGAGTATTTAGGCTTGTCCTTTTTAGCACAACGCTGGCCCGATGTGCCTCGCATCGCTTTAACAGCTACTGCAACAGCAGAGACCCGTACCGAAATAGCCCAACGATTAGGTTTAGATAAGGCGCCGCATTTTGTGGCGAGCTTTGATCGCCCTAATATTAGTTATCTTATTGTGGAAAAGGCCGAGGTACGTAAACAGTTACTACAGTTTATTCAGCAATACCATCACGGTGATTGTGGCATTGTTTATTGTCTATCACGCAATCGAGTCGAAGACACAGCGGCTTTTTTACAGTCTCATGGCATTAATGCGCTGCCTTACCATGCTGGCTTGCCCAGTGACTTGCGTGCTAAAAATCAAAATCGATTTTTACGAGAAGAAGGCATTGTGATGGTGGCAACGATTGCCTTTGGCATGGGGGTAAATAAGCCTGACGTGCGTTTTGTGGCGCATATTGATTTGCCCAAATCCATAGAGGGCTATTACCAAGAAACGGGTCGAGCCGGTCGAGATGGAGAGCCTGCTACAGCATGGTTAGCCTATGGTTTACAGGATGTGGTGCAGTTACATCGTATGGTTAGCGAGTCCAATGGGGAAGCGACTCATTTACGTAATCAAGCGCGTAAAATTGATGCGATGTTGGGGCTTTGTGAAACGGTTACTTGCCGCCGGCAATTGCTGTTGGATTACTTTGGTCAGCCTATTCAACCCTGCGGTAATTGTGACACCTGTTTAGAACCACCTGAAACATGGGATGGGACCGTGGCAGCACAAAAGCTCTTGTCCGCTATTTATCGGTTATGGCGTGAGTGTGGTCAGGCTTTTGGGGCAGCGCATATTATTGATATTTTGCGTGGTAAAGAAACAGAGCGTGTAAAAAGCAATAGTCATCAAGGTCTATCTGTATTTGGGGTGGGGGCTGATTTAAGCATTAACGAGTGGCGTAGTATTTTGCGTCAATTGATTGCGTATAAAGTGATTGAAGTGCAGCCGGAAAACTACGGTACGCTAAGCCTAACAGAGCACAGTAAAGCAGTTCTCAAGGGAGATCGTACGGTGATGCTGCGCAAAGACTCGAACGTGAAAGCCGTGAATACGATACGCCCCCAAGAGGAGCAGTTACCGCCAGAGGCGCAGGCCTGCTTTGAGCGCCTTCGAGTTTGGCGCGCTCAGGCAGCGAAAGCTCATGAGGTCCCGCCCTATATCATTTTTAATAATGCGACGCTTACCGAGGTGGCTTTATTACGACCTGCAACATTGAATGAGTTGGGGCAGATTTCCGGCATAGGCGCTAAAAAATTGGCGTCTTATGGGGCTGATTTGTTGGCGTGTTTAGATGAGTATGAACAGGCCCTAGTCGAATAGGTCAGGGGTGGACTTAGGCGGTGTGAGACCTAAGTGAGTCCACGTACTGGCGGTGGCGACCCGACCACGTGGGGTACGATGCAAAAAACCATGTTGAATCAGATAGGGCTCGATCACGTCTTCGATCGTATCTCTTTCTTCGCTGATGGCTGCAGCCAAACTATCTACCCCTACGGGACCCCCATTAAATTTGTGTACGATGGTCTCTAAGAGTTTTCTATCCATCAAGTCTAAACCCAAGGGGTCAACCTCTAGCATGGATAGGGCATGGGCAGCACAGCCTGCATCAATCACACCGTTATTTTTGACATCCGCATAGTCACGCACCCGACGCAATAGGCGGTTGGCAATACGTGGCGTGCCACGAGCACGTCTGGCAATCTCAAGAGCCCCCTCTGTGGCGCATTCAACGTTTAATAACGCTGCACTACGCTGCACAATATATTGTAGATCTGGAATGGTATAAAACTCTAATCGAGAGACGATTCCAAAGCGATCCCGTAGGGGATTGCTCAGCATCCCAGCGCGCGTAGTGGCACCCACAAGAGTAAAAGGCTGCAGATCTATTTTGACACTGCGCGCAGCGGGGCCCTCGCCGATGAGGATATCAATTTGAAAATCCTCAAGGGCAGGATAGAGGATCTCTTCGACCACTGGGGATAAACGATGAATTTCATCAATAAACAAAACATCGTTGGGTTCTAAACTGGTTAATATCGCGGCTAAATCACCGGGGCGCTCAAGAACTGGGCCGGACGTTTGGCGTAATTGTACGCCCATTTCTTGGGCCACAATATGGGCTAAGGTCGTTTTCCCCAGCCCTGGAGGGCCGAAAAGTAAAACGTGATCTAAGGACTCTTTTCGTCGTGTAGCAGCAGTAATGAAAATCTCGAGTTGCTCGCACACACGTTGTTGCCCTACATAATCACGTAGGGTTTTAGGGCGTAAAGCGCGTTCAACGGATTCTTCGTTGAACGACAAGGGTGTTGCGTTGATAACGCGCTCTGGGAGGGGAGTCGAACTAAGCGAGTCGGAGTAAATAGCCATATTTAATAACTGAGTTTTTATACAGGTATGGTACACCATTTACGTGGTGACTGAAATAGTCAGCCATTCAAGCTTACGGCATAATAGGTGAATCTATTGTAGAGCAGCCTAAGGAGACAAACGTGAAATTACCTAATTATGATGATGTGTTGCGGGCAGCCCATCATTTAGCTCATCATGCACATAAAACCCCAGTATTACAATCTCGTACGTTAAATGAGCGTCTAGGTGCTCAAGTCTTTTTTAAATGTGAAAACTTTCAACGTATAGGGGCTTTTAAGTTTAGAGGTGGCTATAACGCTTTAGCTAGTCTGAGTCATGCACAACGTCAGAAAGGGGTGGTTGCATTTTCTTCTGGGAATCATGCTCAAGCCGTTGCATTAGCGGCTCAGCTTTTTAATGTGCCTGCAACGATAGTGATGCCTAAAACAGCTCCTGCCGCTAAAAAGGCAGCGACGTTGGGATATGGGGCTACGGTCATTGAATATGATCGATTGACGGAGGATAGAGAGCTCATCGCACAGCGCTTAGTAGAAGAAAAAGGCATGACGTTGATCCCTCCTTTTGCCCATCCTGATGTGATTGCAGGCCAAGGAACAGCAGTGAAAGAGCTGATTGAGGAGGTAGGGCAGCTAGACGTTTTATTTGTGCCGCTGGGCGGGGGCGGTTTGTTATCCGGTTCATTGCTAGCGGCTCAGGCCTTAAGTCCTGCTTGTCGCGTATATGGAGTGGAGCCAGAGGGCGGCAATGATGCACAGCAGTCGTTAACAGCAGGGCAAATCGTCCGTATTGATTACCCAGAGTCAATTGCTGACGGAGCCTTGACTCCAGCATTGGCCCCTATGACCTTTGCGCTGATTCAGCAATATGTGTCAGGGGTACTGACAGTAAATGATACGCATTTAGTTTCTGCGTTACGGTTTTTTGCAGAGCGTATGAAAATGGTGGTGGAGCCTACCGGTTGCTTAGGGGCAGCAGCAGTGATGCAGCAGCTTATCCCCTTAGCAGGGCTGCGCGTCGGGGTAGTGATTAGCGGCGGTAATGTGGATTTAGCCCAGTATGGGCAATTATTGTCTGCCGGATAAAATTTGCAGAGCTTGGCGAATCCCTTCGGATATAGAGACATCTGCGGGGATTTTTTTAACGGCTTTATTGGCTTCGGTCGAGTTATAGCCTAAGGCCAATAGGGCATTTAAAATATCACTACGATCTGTGTTGGGCGCGGTGGTACTAATGACGCCTACATGGAATTTATCACGTAGCTCTAGAATCATGCGTTCGGCTGTTTTTTTACCAATGCCAGGGGCGCGCGTCAATAAGGCTATATCTTGGTTTTGGATAGCACTGGCTAAATCATCCACAGAAAGACCAGATAAGATCCCTAAGGCGGTTTTAGGGCCAATACCGCTGACTTTGATTAATGTTCTAAAGGCAATGCGCTCAGCAGCTTTAGCAAAACCAAATAACACATGGGCGTCATCACGAATGCTGAGGTGCGTGTGTAGGGTGATTTGACCACCTACCTCAGGTAAATCATAAAGCGTACTCATGGGGACGTCTATTTCGTAGCCAATACCATTAACGTCCACACAAATGGTGGGTGGGTTTTTTTCAATCAGTGTGCCTGTGATACGACCAATCATGATTATTTACCTATAAAACGTCCACCTCGCCTACGCAGGGTGTGAGCGGATAATGTGTTGTTGTTTTGTAGTGCTTGTTGCAGCGGAGCATGATGAGCATGACAAATAGCACAGGCCAACGCATCGGCCGCATCTGGTGCTGGTGTGCCATTTAGCCGTAATAAGTGCTGAACCATCAGCTGTATTTGTTCTTTGGCCGCATGCCCTTTACCTACAACGGTTTTTTTAATTTGTAGGGCTGTGTACTCATGTACGTCTAATCCACTATCAGCTAATGCACATAAGGCTGCACCACGAGCTTGCCCTAATAGTAGGGTGGAGTGTGGATTGGCATTAACAAAAACTTGTTCAACGGCGCTATGAGTTGGATTGTGTAGGGCCGCAATCTCGCGGATATGCTCGAGAATTACTTTGAGGCGGGCAGCTAACGGTTGCTCTGTGGGCACAACAATCGTACCACTGGCAACATACTGTAATTGCTGCCCGTTGACATCAATGATCCCGAAGCCCGTTTTACGTAGTCCGGGATCTATGCCTAAAATCCGCATTTAGTGACGGAAGTGACGCGTACCTGTCAATACCATGACGAGGTCACGTTCGTTGGCAGCAGCAATGACTTCATCATCACGAATACTGCCTCCTGGTTGAATAATACATGTAGCGCCTGCATCCGCAACCACATCTAACCCATCACGGAATGGAAAGAAAGCATCAGAGGCTACGGCGGAGTTCTGCAAGGTTAACCCTGCGTTCTCGGCTTTGATGGAGGCAATACGGGCAGAGTCTACACGGCTCATTTGACCGGCGCCTACACCTAAGGTCATGCCATTTCCACAGAAAACAATTGCATTGGATTTCACGTATTTTGCTACATTCCAAGCAAACAGCATGTCTTGCATTTGTTCTGCTGTGGGTTGTTTGTTGCTGACTACCGTAAAGGCATCAAAATTATCGCGATAGGTGTCAGGTGTCTGAACTAACCAGCCCCCACCAACACGTTTAATATCAAAGGGGTTATGAGTTTGACCGGCTTTGACTTTGAGTACACGAACATTTTTCTTTTCAGAGAAAATGGCTAAGGCTTCCTCGGTGTAGTCAGGAGCTAAGAGCACCTCTACGAATTGCTGAGACACCGCATTAGCCGCCGCAGAGTCTACGGTTTGATTGAAAGCAATAATGCCACCAAAAGCCGAGGTGGGGTCTGTTTTGAATGCGCTTTGGTAGGCTTTGGCTGCTGTTTCGCCTAAGGCTACACCGCAAGGGTTGGCATGTTTGACGATGACGCAGGCCCCTGTTTCAAAGCTTCGCACACATTCCCACGCTGCATCTGCATCTGCAATGTTATTGTAGGACAGCTCTTTGCCCTGAAGCTGCTCGTAATTAGCGAGTAAGCCCTCACCAATATCTGCGTCACGGTAAAACGCAGCACGTTGATGTGGGTTTTCACCATAGCGCATGATTTGGTGTTGTTTGACCTGTAAGGTTAGGGTATGCGGCCATTCTGCACGTTCTGGTGTTTGATCTTGAGCAGGCTCAGCCACAGTTAAACTGCTGAGGTATGCTGCAATAGCGCCATCATAAGAGGCGGTATGGGCGTAGACTTTGGTAGCCAAAGCTAAGCGTAAGCCGTAAGAGGTTTGGCCTGTCGCGTCTAGCTCTGTTAGCACTTGATCATAGTCGCTAGGGTCAATAATGACTGTCACCCCACCAGCTTCGGTGCCGTGGTTTTTAGCGGCTGCACGTAGCATAGCGGGACCACCAATATCGATATTTTCTACGGCATCGGCAAAAGTACAGTCGGCTTTTGCAATGGTTTCGCGAAAAGGATAGAGGTTTACAACCAGCATATCAATACGATCAATATGATGCTCTTGTAGCGTATCTAGGTGTTTTTGATCATCACGACGAGCTAACAAACCACCGTGGATCTTAGGGTGTAGGGTTTTAACACGACCATCTAGGATTTCAGGAGAGCCTGTGTGTTCAGCGACCTCGGTCACGGTTAGACCTGCGTCTTTGAGTAGTTTAGCTGTGCCACCTGTAGAGAGTAGGCGAACGCCTCGTTGGGCTAAGGCTTGGGCAAATTCAACAATTCCTGTTTTATCGGAAACCGATAAGAGGGCGGTTTGTATCTTCATCTAAATTGTGCGAGATACCCCGCGATGAGTGGCGGGGAGGGATAGCACGGGTCACGTAGTGACCCCCTTTGT
>NZ_CANRIC010000021.1:0-31340 GCF_947630565.1 uncultured Paenalcaligenes sp. | reverse complement strand
TCCCTAGATACAATCTATTTTGTCACTCCACCGTTACACTTTTCGCCAAGTTTCTCGGTTTATCCACATCCGTTCCTCTTGCTACCGCCGTATGATAAGACAGCAACTGCAGGGTAATCGTATGCAAAATCGGCGATAGCATTCCGTAGTGTTCTGGCATCCGAATCACATGAATATTATTCTCGGGACGAATGTTGGTGTCCGCATCGGCAAACACGTATAACTCGCCGCCTCGCGCATGGACTTCTTGTATATTCGACTTTAACTTTTCTAAGAGTTCGTCTTTAGGTGCGATCGTTACCACAGGCATTGCCTCTGTGACTAAGGCTAGCGGCCCGTGCTTTAATTCACCGGCAGGATACCCCTCTGCGTGAATATAGCTAATCTCTTTTAGCTTTAACGCCCCTTCTAGGGCCACCGGATAATGCATACCACGCCCTAAAAACAGCGCGTTTTCTTTACGGGCAAAGCGATCAGCCCAATCCATCACTTGTGGCTCCAACGCCAACACGGCAGCAATCGCTTTTGGCAAATGACGCAGCTTACGCAATAACTCGCGTTCTCGATCAGAAGACAAGCGTGCTTTACTTTTTGCCAACGCCATCGCTAATAAAAATAACGCCGCTAATTGGGTCGTAAAAGCCTTGGTGGACGCCACCCCTATCTCTACCCCTGCCCGAGTAATAAAAGACAGCTCACACTCGCGCACCATGGCGCTGGTGGCGACATTACAAATCGTTAAGGTATGCGGCATACCTAATGATTTAGCGTGTTTTAGGGCAGCTAAGGTATCCGCTGTCTCACCAGACTGCGAAATCGTTACCACTAATGTACGTGGATTAGGCACGCTGTCGCGGTAACGATACTCACTTGCAATCTCTACCGCGGTTGGAATTTTTGCTAATGATTCAATCCAGTATTTAGCTGTTAATCCAGCGTAAAAGCTCGTCCCACAAGCCAGAATCAATACCTGATCTATCTCTTCAAATACCTCTGCCGCCCCCGCGCCAAATAACTCAGGCACAATCTCGTCAATGTCTTGTAGGGTGTCACTCACAGCTCGTGGCTGTTCAAAAATTTCTTTTTGCATGTAATGACGGTAAGGCCCCAAATCAGCCGCCGCCATATGCGCCTGAACCGTATGCACAATGCGATCAATATCATTGCCATCACGGTCCACGATTAAAACCGTATCGGTGGATAAATCAACTAGGTCGCCGTCCTCCAGATAGATAATCTGATCGGTAGTACCTGCTATCGCTAAGGCATCAGAAGCCAAAAAGTTTTCATTTTGGCCCACCCCAATCACCAATGGCGATCCATAACGAGCCCCTACCAAGCGGTCAGGCTCGTCGCTATTCATGACCGCCAACGCATAAGCCCCTACTAAACGACGACATGCCTGCTGCAAGGCCTCAAATAAATCCCCCTGATACAGCGAGTCCACCAAGTGCGCTACTGCCTCTGTATCCGTCTGGCTCTCAAACACATAGCCTTCCGCGCTGAGCTCCTCTCGTAATTGTTCGTAATTCTCAATAATGCCGTTATGTACCACAGCGATACGAGGAGGATTACCAGAAAAATGCGGGTGTGCATTATGTGTGGCGGGAGCACCATGCGTCGCCCAACGTGTATGTGAAATACCCAAGCGACCGCTGAGCTGTTCTAACTGGACTTGCTGGGCCAACTCAGCCACTCGCTGTGTGCTACGAGCACGCTCCAGCCCATGATCTCGAATGACGGCTAAACCGCATGAGTCATAGCCTCTATACTCTAATCGCTGTAATCCCTCTAATAACACGGGAACAATATTTCGTTGCGCTACCGCGCCCACAATGCCGCACATAGCAAGTCCTCAGTAAAAGTGTAATTATTCTATTTTGAGCAAAAATTCCAAAAAGAAAAGGGCTAAATCAGCCCTTAATCGTAACAAATGCAAAAATCGTATCTTAACTAGGTCTCAACAGCCTCTAATGGCTCAGGTTTATCACATTCACCTGCATAAAGCTGCATATAGGTTTGCACCATGGTTTCTACACTGTGATGTTCCTGTACCCATTTTAAGGACGTCAGAATCATGTCTCGTCTAAAGGGCTCATCATCTAACACCTTATCGCAACCGGCAGCCAATGCCTCAAAATCTCCTACCTCGCAGGCCACCCCTCGCCCTTCGGCAACAAGCTCTGCTAACCCACCTGCATTGGTTGTAACCACCGGAGCGGCATATAAAAAGGCATCTAATACACTGCTGCCCAAAGCCTCGTATTTAGAGCTCAGTACAAACACATGCATGAGCCTATACATATCCTCTATCCGTGTCTCAAAGCCCATAAAGCGATATATATCGGCTATGCCTAGCTCTTGCACTAAAGCCTTGGCTTCTGCACTGGCATCGCCCTCTGCACCAAAGTGCAAAAAGACAAAGTCTTGGCGTTTTTGCCATAAAGCATGAATAGCACGAATGGTGGTACAGGGATCTTTTTCTTGGCTTAACGCAGCACTGGTACCCAACACATAACGTCCACCCAAATCGTATTTTTCCGTCACGGCGATGATGTAATCCGTATCGGCAGGTACGTACTCGACGGCACTGGGAATGAGATGAGGCTGAATCCCTAAAGCAATAGGATCGGCTGCTGCGGCTTGGCTAATCGCCACAAACTCATCGGCCTGCTGCCATTTCCACCGTAATCGTTCGATGCGTTTAGTACTGCATACGTTCACAGGTGTTTGGTCGTTATTTAAAGGAAAAGCGGTTCTACGAGTAAAAACCACTTTGCCTTTAAGTAATCGTTTCAGACTAGCTAGCCAAGTGAGGGCAGATGAGGTTTGGGCATGGTACACATCATACTGATGGCAGGTGCGAACTAAATACAGGATGGCCCCTAGTGAGGAGCCTTTTTCAATCACCTCAATACCTGCCTGACGCAGACGTTGAGCCAATGCCCCTTTTTTACGGGCTAATACGGTGGGTTGCCACCCCTGCTCTTTAAGTCCAACTGCTGTTAACCACGTTTGACGCTCTCCGCCACGCCAGCCTCTCTCTAAATTGAGTAATAAAACACGCATAAAAAACCTTAAAACTGGGGATCTGAGGCAGGATTACGATGACGAGCAATGTTAATAATGAGCGAACCCACTGCACATACGGTAGCAACAAGCACGCCTAATGCGGGGCCGTTTTCATGCCCTAACGCAAAAGCCAAGGCAACCAACGCTGTACCAAAACTTTGGCCGTAGACACGAGTAGTGGCTTGCATTCCCCCCGCTGCCGCACTGCGGTTACGAGGCACACCTGCAAGTAAGGCCCGATTATTGGGGGTTTGAAACAGCCCGAATCCAAAACCACCTAACACCATAGACCCAAAAATAAATGCCATCGGGGTATGTACGTCATACAACAATAATAGCCCTGTCCCCAAGGCCATAGCGCCCGCCCCTGTCGCACACATCAAGGCAATCGATAAACGTCCTGATAACCACGCTGATATAGGGGCCATTACTCCTACCCCTAAAGACCATGTCCCTAACATCAAGCCAATTTCCGTATAGCTATAGTTCATGACGTGCTGAAAGAAAAATGGCAGTGCCACCACTGAAGCCATCTGTGCCGCAAAAGAAAAGGCAGAGGCCCCTACGGCATACGCCACAGGGGTGATGCGTAACAAGTCCACGGGCACGATAGGAGCTGTCTGCCCCAAAGATCGTTTAATTAACACCCACCCGCAAGCAAACGCAATCAGTAAGCAAGCAATGGCCCACAACGGGTTAGAGGCGATTAAGTCTAGCCCCAAAATGGATAGACCAAACACCGGTAAACTCAGCAAACACGCATACCAATCAAAGGGACGCGAGTTACGCGGCACTTTAGGTAGGTGTCGAACCCCAAACCAGGTTAAAAGACAAATAGGGATATTGATAAAAAACAACCAACGCCAAGAGGCGAAATCCAATAGGAACGCCCCAATAGAAGGCCCTAAAACCGCCGTCATTGAGACGGCCATCGCATTCAGGCTTAATCCCATGGCTAAGCGCCGCAACGGGTAAATATTACGTACTAATCCACCAAATAAACACATCAACATGGATGAGCCTAGCCCCTGGGCAATACGGGCTGTAATTAAGGTGGTGAAATCTTGTGAGAAAGCCGCCCCCAATGAGGCCACCAAAAACAGGGAAGTTCCTGCCACAAACATACGCCCTAGCCCAATTCTCTCTGCAATCGCAGACAGTGGCAGCAACGTCATGACAATCGTTAAGCTATACGCGATGGCTACCCACACCACAGATGCCGCAGGGATATTAAGCTCTTTAGCAATCGTAGGTAAAGCCACATTCGACATGCTGGCATCCAGCACGGTAATGGCAATAGCCGCTAATAAGGTCGCTGCGGCATAGTAACGACGGGGTTTAGGCAGACCATCGGGTAGGTCTGCCATCGTAGGATCTGTGTTTTTACTCACTACTTCTTCTATTTTGTTTTTTGAGGTCGTTGCCAGTCGGCTTTTTGCTCTTGTTTTTTAGGGGATAACACCAGACCATTATCATCCGTATCACGTGTTACCGTTGTACCCGCTGCAATGGTGGTGTTTTTACCGATCGTGACAGGCGCCACTAACTGGGAATCTGACCCAATAAAGGCATCATCACCGATCACTGTTTTAAACTTATTAGCGCCATCGTAATTACACGTAATCACACCAGCACCAATATTGACACGTAAACCAACCACCGCATCACCGATATAGCTTAAATGGCTCGCTTTGGCTTGTGCCGCAAAATAGCTGTTTTTCACCTCGACGAAGTTACCAATATGGCTTTGATCGCCTAGCACCGTACCGGGGCGTAAACGGGCAAAAGGGCCAATCGATACAGACTCATCCGCCTGACTTTGATCAATATGTGAAAAAGCATGCACCGTTGTGTTCGTGCCTAAGCGCGCGTTTTTAATGACGCAATTCGGGCCAATTTGTACGCCATCACCCAACACTACCTCGCCCTCAAAGACGCAGCCCACGTCAATAAATACATCGCGCCCACATGTGAGCGTGCCACGCACGTCAATACGCGCAGGATCGGCCAAGGTTACACCTGCCTCCATGAGGCGACGCGCTTGCTCGCCTTGCCATAAACGCTCTAGTTGTGCCTGTTGCAAACGACTATTAACACCAAGCGTCTCCCAGCCAAACTGGGGGTGGGCAGCACTGACGGTTACCTGATCTTGCACAGCAAAACCGATAATGTCCGTTAAGTAGAACTCCTGTTGTGCATTGTCATTGTCTAGTCGAGCTAGCCAATCTTTAAGCTGCGCAGTAGGCGCTGCAATAATACCTGTATTGACTTCATTAATTTGATGCTCATCGGCGCTGGCGTCTTTGTGCTCAACAATACGTTGAATAGCACCCTCTGCATTACGCACAATACGACCATAGCCCGTAGGGTCTGGAAGAAACTCGGTCAATACCGACATCCCTTGTGCACGAGCATCAATCAAGTTCTGCATGGTTTGGCTTTGTACCAACGGCACATCGCCATACAAGATCAATGTGGTATCTGTAGGATTCTCGCCGCCTAACAACTGGGGCACGGCCTGTTGTACAGCATGCCCAGTTCCTAATTGAGGCTGCTGCAATACAAACTGCAACTGCGTATCGGCTGCAAAAGACTGTTGTACCGCGTCTGCCCCATGCCCAGCCACCACCACGATGGAGTCCGGCTGCAGCTGACGCGCACTATCAATCACATGCGCCAACATGCTTTTGCCCGCAATGCGGTGTAAGACTTTAGGTAAGTCGGACTGCATACGAGTCCCTTTCCCTGCGGCAAGAATCACTACATTTAACATATAAGTACCATTTTTTATTAACTAGGAGACGTTGTTTTTTTAGCCGCTTTTTTCGCTGCTGTGGTTGCTTTTTTTGCAACTGTTTTTGTCGGTGTCGCGGCTTTTTTGGCTGCCGTCTTTTTAGTCGCTGTCGCACTCGGTGACTTTGATGCTTTTTTACCGAATGTCGTATCTGCTGACGGGTTGGCGACGTTTGTAGATATGTTTTCTGCTACTGATTGCGCCTGCTGCATAGACTGAGCCGTGGCTTGAGCTAAGGTTTCAAACTGCTGTTGCATTAGCCCCCACCATGCCTGCCCCGCCTGCACTAAGCTTTCGCTGGCCTGATCGGTTTCTGGGGTTGTTTGAGTCGTTGTGCCTTCGTTTTGTTCCGTATTGGCATTCGATTTAGGGCTTTCTGAGCTTGTTTGGTTCGCAGCCTGCTGTCCCATGCTTTGCATGGTCGCCTGAGTCATGGCCTCGGCCAGACCCGGCATTGCAGCCAAACCACCCTGAGCAAAACTTTGTAAGGTCGATAAGGTACTACGCTGAATTTCTAGGCCTTGAATTGTGCTGCTTAGCATAGACAAATTCAATCGTAACCAGTTTTCTACGGCGCGTAACTCTTTAATCCGCTTATCTAAATCTTCGGCCGAAGGAATGCCAGCAGAAGGCGTCGATAGCCCCATCGGGTTTTGCGCCATTCCCTCCCACATTTGGCGCATCATATTCATACTGGTAAATAATGGATTGTCTTGATTGAAACCCATCCCTGCCATATCAAAAGGATTTTTTTGCATTAGGTATGCCTCCTAAACGAGTCTGATGGCCAACATAGCCTTTGTATTTACATTATGCCTGCTTTAAACGTAGGCGCACACTATCAATCAGCACCAACTCGGCCTCTATAGTAAAAGCGCCATTTTGGGCCATTTCCCACCAATCAGAAATAGAAAGCAATCGCATTTCACTGACCTCACCATCTTGATTTTCGGGTAAGACACCTTCGTCCAACACACAGTCATTCACCAAGACATTTTCAACCTGATACCCCTCTGGTAATTGCCTATGCATACGCAATAACAAGCGCATTGGCCCTCGTTGACGTAATTGATCGGGATATAGCCCCGCCTCTTCTTGGCTTTCACGTAATAAGGACGTGTCTAGTGACTCATACGCCACCGCCAAACCGCCTACTAAGGTATCCCACATATTTGGATCGGTCGGTTTGTTTGCGGCCCGTTTAGCCACCCATAATCGACCATCATGGCTCCAGGCATTAAGATGAACGGCCTGTGTCAGCAACCCTAAAGGGCGCACCGCACCACGTTCAATGGCGGCCACATTGACGCCTTCGGCCACTACGTCTAATAGTTCATTACGCCAAGCTTTCACTAAACCGGCCTCATCAAGGCGCTGAGCAATATGAGCTAATAAATCATTAACACGGTCATTCGGCGTTTCGTTCCAAGCAATGTGCACGGCCTCTGCTGTGACCTGCACAGCAGAAATTTGACGTAAACAGTCCACCGCTGCCGCAGTAGCCCAGCCACAAACCCGCCCATAAATAGTTAAAGGACGGCTACCGGTAGGTGGCAAATCCTGTGTGCGCTGCACTAATTGTTGGTAGCGCTGATCTAAATCGGCCAAAGATGGCAGTAAAGGTGTCATAGTCATAATTAGATTGTAGTGTATTAAGCGTTTGCGCCGTCAACGCGTGCTAGCATCCAAGCTCACACTTCTTTTTTATTTTGACGTCTTATTGCTATGGTGAATCTGTTGCGTTTTTATCGTCTACCCAATGTATGTCTTGGGTTGCTTATGTTAATCGGTAGCGTCATTTTTACAGGTTGTGGTCCGCAATCAACCCAAAAATCTGCATTTAAGGGCCATGATATCAGTGGATCAGGACTTGGTCAGAATTTAGCCATGCAAGATCGTAACGGGCAGTTACGCACTCTGGCTGACTACCAAGGCAAAATCGTGGTTGTGTTCTTTGGGTTTACCCAATGCCCCGACATCTGCCCTACTGCCCTTAGTCAATTAGCCCAAGCCGTAGATAGCCTTGACGAAACAGCCCAAAAAAACGTGCAAGTCCTTATGATTAGTGTAGATCCAGCCCGTGATACGCCGACGGTGCTTCATGACTATGTACAGCTTTTTCATCCTGAGTTTGAAGGGCTAACAGGTACAGCGGAGCAACTACATAAAACGGCTCAGTCATTCAAAGCGTTTTATGCCAAAGTACCTAGTCTACAAACAGATCAATACTCCATGGATCACTCGGCCTCTTTCTATGTATTAGATCAACAAGGTAAGGCACGTAGCCTGCTAGACGGTGATGCATCCCCTTCGGACATTGCGCATGATATTCGCCTACTTTTAGAAAAAAAATCGTAGAATTGATTTTTCCTTTTTACCGCCGTCATCATGAACGCACACGATCTGCGTAACCTGTTCCTATTAGCTGCCATTTGGGGTGGCTCCTTTTTATTCATGAGCGTCGCCGTCTCGGACTTTGGGGCTTGGCCGCTGATGTTAATTCGGGTCGGCGTCGCGGCGTTGGCTCTGTGGGCGGTGATTTGGTGGCAAAAAAAATGGGATTCTCTATGCCAGTTTTGGCGTCCTATCGCCTTTGTAGGTGTGGTCAATGCTGCCATCCCCTTTACACTCTATGCCTATGCCGCCCACTATTTGCCTACAGGCACGATGGCGGTAATTAATGCTATGACTCCTTTATTTGGGGCCTTAATTGCCCGTATTTGGCTCCACGAACACCTTAGCCTGTCCCGGTTTATTGGTTTAATTATTGGTTTTTCTGGCATTATATTTTTAGTTTATGAAAAACTATTTTTTGCAGATCATCACCAAAGCTTAGCCGTATTGGCCTCTATTATTGCGACCTGTAGTTATGGGGTTGCCGCCAGTTTCAGTACCAAATATTTAAAAGGTGCTGACTCTATCGCCGTTACAACGGGCAGTCTCACATCTGCTACGCTATGTATCTTACCTTTTGCTTTGTGGTATTGGCCCACAACCCCTATTAGCGCCACCTCTTGGGGCGCAGCGCTCGCCTTAGCCTTACTTTGCACCTCTGTTGCGTATGTCATTTTCTATCGCCTAATCGCCACAATCGGCGGGGCAAAAAGTGTGACGGTAACCTTTCTAGTCCCCCCTTTTGGAATTATCTGGGGAGTGTTACTGTTAGGAGAAACATTCGGTCTAAATGAACTACTCAGTACAGCATTCGTCTTATTAGGTACGTTATTAGCCACGGGTTTTCTACAATCCAGACTTTCCAAATAACACTGAACCGCTACAATACGTTTTTTACTTGAATTCTATTTATGACATCCACAGCCGCCTCTCCACCTATATTGCAATTCACCGACGTCTCTTTGGGTTATGGTGATTTCACTGTACTCAAAGACATCACCCTTAACGTGGCTCGTGGTCAGGTTGTGGCATTAATGGGAGGCTCTGGCTCAGGTAAAACAACACTATTGCGTGCTGCTACAGGGCAGATACTTGCTCAAAAAGGCACTATTACTGCTTTTGGTCAGGATATCTCTGCACTCTCAGCCAAACAACTGCAAGCCATGCGTCAACGTATGGGCGTACTATTTCAACAAGGAGCCCTTTTCACTGACTTAAATGTCTTTGAAAACGTGGCATTTCCACTACGCGAGCACACCAAAATGTCAGAAATTGAAATGACAAAGGTAGTGCTTGATAAATTAGATGCGGTGGGGTTACGTGCTGCCGCGCATCTGCGCATCTCCGAAATTTCTGGTGGGATGGCGCGCCGTGTCGCCCTAGCTCGTAGTATCGTTCTTGAGCCCGAACTAATCCTTTATGATGAGCCTTTTGCAGGGCTAGACCCAATTTCTTTAGGTATTACGGCACAACTTATTCGTGATTTAACTAACCGTTTAAATTGTGCGTCGATTATCATTACGCATGATGTACCAGAATCATTTAAAATCGCAGATCATGTTTATATTGTTGGTCAAGGAAAACTGATTACAGATGGTTCCCCTGACCAGCTTTCAGACTCCACTGATCCCTACGTGCAGCAGTTTTTGCACGGTAAGCCAGACGGCCCTATAGCTTTTAACTACCCAGTAACCCCTGCGTTTGAGCAGTGGTTACAACAGCGAAAATCATGAATTTCATTACTACGCCCATCTCTGCCATAGGTAGGTATTTGCGCCAAAGTATTCTGGCCTTAGGGGCGTTTACGCGCTTACTTTTCGCCCTTATCGCCCGTTCAGGTGTGATTTTTACTCGCCCTCGCCTCGTATTCCAGCAAATTCACTTTATTGGTAATTACTCATTATTGATTATTGGTATTTCTGGGTTATTTGTAGGCTTTGTGTTGGGCTTACAAGGGTATTACACACTGACCCGTTATGGCTCCGAAGAGGCGCTTGGTTTACTTGTCGCTCTTTCTCTGACCCGAGAATTAGGCCCTGTGGTCACCGCCCTTTTATTTGCAGGCCGCGCAGGCACGTCATTGACTGCTGAAATTGGTCTCATGAAAGCCGGTGAGCAAATTGCCGCCATGGAGGTCATGGCCGTAGATCCACTACGCCGCATTCTGGTTCCTCGTTTATGGGGCGGTATTATTGCCATGCCCATCTTAGCTGCTATTTTTTCTATGGTCGGCGTGATTGGTGGCTGGGTAGTAGGGGTTCTCATGATCGGCATCGACCCAGGTGCTTTTTGGTCGCAGATGCAAGATGGGGTAGATGTATTTAATGATGTGTTAAACGGGGTCATCAAAAGCATTGCCTTCGGCCTAGTAGTGACCTTAATCGCTCTCTACACCGGCTGGACAGCTAAAGCAACTCCCGAGGGCGTGTCACGCGCTACCACACGAACCGTTATTAGCGGCTCTCTAGCCGTGTTGGGGCTGGACTTCTTGCTTACTGCCCTTATGTTCAGCAATTAATTTTGGAATAGTTATCATGTCGAATAACAAAAGCGATTTTTGGGTAGGGCTGTTTGTATTACTGGGCATCGTTGCTCTGGTATTTTTAGCCTTACGCGCAGGTAATCTTAGTACCTTTTCTTTTGCACCCACCTATCGCGTGCACGCTGCCTTTGATAATTTAGGGGGGCTAAAAGTCCGCGCCCCCATCAAAAGCAGTGGCGTAGTCGTAGGTCGCGTCGTAGAAATTGGGTTTGATAACACTGAGTTCCGAGCTACCGCTGTCTTTGAAATCGAAGAAAAATATCAATTTCCAGAAGACAGCTCCGTTTCTATTTTGACTTCTGGTCTGCTCGGTGAGCAATACATTGGTATTACCCCGGGCGGCAGCGATGATAACCTCAAAAACGATAGTCGCATTGAATACACACAAAGCGCCGTTGTCCTTGAGGAACTCATCAGCAAATTCCTATACAGTAAAGCGGGCGAATAACGTTTAGTTACAAAAATCGCTGTTATTGCGTATTTAGTTAAATTTTTTTGAGTTTGATCTTTATGTCCATGCCCTCTGTATCTACGACTTCGCGTGCGCAACGCCTTGGTCGTCTTAGTACTGCAGCTGCAGCAGTTGCCTTTATTTCTGGTTGTGCCTCTGTGTCTCAACCAAATCCTAACGACCCGTGGGAAAGCTACAACCGCACCATGGATAAGATCAACTACAACGTCGATCAGGCTCTAATCCGCCCTATTGCTAGCGCTTATAAAACACTTACGCCCAAACCTGCGCGCACCTGTATTGGCAATATGTTCAATAACGTGGGCGATGTTTGGTCTGCAGCCAACAGCTTTCTTCAAGGCCGCCCGCACGACTTCTTTAACTCATTAGGTCGTGTTCTATTCAACACCACCATGGGGATTGGCGGCTGTTTTGATGTTGCATCTAAAAACGGTTCGAAACGCATTCCCAACGATTTTGGTACTACGCTAGGCGTATGGGGCATTGGCTCTGGGCCATATGTGGTGTTACCTCTGCTTGGCCCTAGCACGGTTCGTGACTCTGCGGCATTGGCAGGGGGGGTAGCCGTTGGATTTAGCCAAACCTCTCCGGTTACCTCTATTAAAAATGTACCGGTACGTAACTCTATACTCGGTTTGTACTTTGTGGATGTACGTACAGGCTTACTTGATACCGAAGAGTTAATTAATGATATTGCTCTAGACCGCTACAGTTTTATACGCGATGGCTATTTGCAACGCCGTCAATCACAAGTCAATAGCAAACTCCGTGACCCTCTGGATGACAGCTACGGTGCTGATTTACCAGATTACGAAGACTTTGATGACGAAGACCCAGCCAAATAATTAAAATCGCACATAAGGAATATTTATGTCATTAGCAAAACGCTATGTTTCTATCCTAACGGCTCTAGTGGCCTTATTTATGTTGGGTCTGCCTGTGCAAGCTCAACAGGTAGACCGCAAACAGCCGCCTGCTGAGTTTATTCAAAACGTCGCAAATCAGACGCTAGAGGTAGTCAAAAAAGACACTGCGGCTCAAGCTGGCGACCGTTCAGCCGTCGAACGCTTAGTCGATCAGTACGTACTACCCTATGTTAATTTTGAAAAAACTACCCGTTTGTCCACAGGCCGTCACTGGCGCCAAGCCTCTGCCTCACAGCGTACCGAATTAGTGGATGCATTTAAAAACACCCTAATCCGTACCTATAGTGGTGCATTAGCTAACGTAGACAAACTCTCTGCCATTACGGTTGGCCCATTCCGTGGCGATCCAGCGGCAGCCGATGTTGTCGTTCGCTCCACCATTACTCAAAGCAATGGTCCTGCTGTGGGTGTTGACTACCGCATGGAAAACACGCCTGAAGGCTGGCAAATCTATGACATCAACGTCGAAGGCATTTGGCTTATTCAAAACTATCGCAACCAATTTTCACAAGTAATCACTGAAAAAGGCATTGATGGTTTGATCAAAACCCTCAACACTCAATCCATGCCAGCGCAAAACCCTTAATAATCAAGCGTTACCCTTAAGCTTTTCGCTGCGCTCATTTATAATGGAAGTCTGGCTCATGGTGAGCCAGATTTTTATTGTGTATCTATGTCTGCAATTAAATTAGAAAACGTCTCCAAAATCTTTCCTCCTGAAAAAAAAGGACTGTTCGGCAAAGCCAACGGCCCCAGTTTTCAGGCACTTAAAGACATCAACCTGACGGTAGAGCACGGTGAGTTTTTCGGCTTATTAGGCCCTAACGGTGCAGGTAAAACCACCATGATCTCGATCTTGGCAGGCTTATCACAAGCAACCCGTGGGCAAGCCAGCATCTGTGGTTACGATGTCATTCACGATTACAAAAACTCCCGACGAGCCTTAGGCGTTGTGCCTCAAGAAATCGTCTATGATCCTTTTTTTACCGTGCGAGAAACCCTTCGTCTGCAGTCCGGCTATTTTGGCATGCGTAATAACGACGACTGGATTGATGAAATTCTGCATAACTTAGGTCTATCTGACAAAAACGACACTAACATGCGCGCCCTCTCTGGCGGCATGAAACGTCGTGTTCTTGTTGCTCAGGCCCTCGTTCATCGTCCTCCTGTGATTATTCTTGACGAACCTACCGCAGGGGTGGACGTAGATTTACGTCGTAGTCTTTGGGAGTTCATTTCACGATTAAATCGTGAAGGTCACACCATCTTATTGACCACTCACTACCTCGAAGAGGCCGAGGCCTTATGTGGCCGTATTGCCATGTTGAAATCTGGCGAAATCGTTGCTCTAGACACCACAGCAGCCCTATTAGAACGTGTAGGCGGTGATGATCTCGAAGACGCCTTTGTTCGCATTATGCATACAGAAAAGTAACTATGACTCAACCTGTAAAACATTGGGGTGTGCCCGCACCCACCGATAGCTCGCGGGTCAATCAGCCAATCATGCAAGCCCAGCCTGCTATGGGGTCCGGTTTCCCCACCCTATTTCGCAAAGAAATGCTGCGCTTTTTTAAAGTTGGCTTTCAAACTGTGGCGGCCCCTGTACTTACCGCCTTGTTATATCTGTTGATTTTTGCGCATGTACTCGAAGACCGAGTCCATGTTTTTGACTCTATCCCGTATACCGCTTTCTTGATTCCGGGATTGATGATGATGAGTATGTTGCAAAATGCCTTTGCTAACCCCTCATCCTCCCTGATTCAAAGCCGTATCACAGGGAACTTAGTCTTTATTTTGCTGCCACCTATTTCGCATCGTGAAATTTATTTTGCTTATGTAGGTGCAGCCATCATTCGCGGGTTAACCGTCGGTATTTTCGTTTGGCTTGTTTCCCTATTTTTTGTACGACTTCCTGTTGCAAATCCATTGTGGGTCATTAGCTTTGCCGTCTTATCTTGCGGTATTATGGGCTCTCTAGGCGTTATTGCCGGATTGTGGTCAGAAAAATTTGATCAACTCGCCGCTTTCCAGAATTTTTTAATCATGCCTGCGACTTTTTTATCCGGCGTGTTTTACTCTATACACAGTCTGCCCGCTTTCTGGCAGGCTGTCTCACACTGGAACCCTATCTTTTATACGATAGATGGTTTTCGTTACGGTTTTTTCGCCGCCTCAGACGTCTCGCCATGGCATAGTCTTGCCGTCGTAGGCTCTGTGTTTGCGGTACTTTGTTTCTTATCGCTACGCCTGCTTGCTTCAGGCTATAAATTACGGAATTAATACTATGTTGCCGACACCCGAACTCGTACAAACGTACATTGCCGACAACTTAAACTGTGAGCACCTCGAAGTCCAAGGCGATGGTTCTCACTTTGAGGCTATTATCGTTAGTCCTGCCTTTGAAGGCAAAAATCGTATCCAGCGTCACCAAGTTGTCTATGCGGCACTGGGTGATCGCATGAAAAGCGAAATTCATGCCCTCTCTATGCGCACCTACACCCCCGAAGAATACAAGGCTCTATAATGGATAAATTACGCATCACCGGTGGCCAGAAACTCCACGGGGACATTACAATTTCTGGCGCCAAGAATGCGGCGTTACCTATACTTTGTGCCAGTTTGCTCACGGCAGACGATATACAACTGCACAACGTACCTCGGTTACGCGATATTGATACAGCCTGTAAACTACTTGCTCAACTCGGCGTAACGGCTCAGGTCGATGGGGAAAACATCACCCTTAACGCCGGTCAAATCACTAGCCTCGAAGCCCCTTACGAATTGGTAAAAACCATGCGGGCTTCCATTTTAGTTTTAGGCCCATTACTGGCTCGCTTTGGCGAAGCCCGCGTTAGCCTTCCCGGCGGCTGTGCCATTGGCCAACGCCCTGTTGACCAACACATCAAAGGTCTACGAGCCATGGGCGCAACTATCGAACTAGAACACGGTTTTGTGGTTGCCAAAGCTAAACGCCTCAAAGGGGCGTCTATACGCACCGATATGGTCACAGTGACTGGCACTGAAAACCTACTAATGGCTGCGGCTCTTGCCGAGGGCGAAACCATCCTAGAAAATGCTGCCCAAGAACCTGAAATCGTTGATTTAGCCGAACTGCTAATCAAAATGGGTGCGCGTATTTCCGGTCATGGTACCGAACGCATCGTGATTCAGGGCGTAGAAAAACTACACGGCGCAACCCATTCCATCATTCCAGATCGTATCGAAACCGGCACGTTCCTGTGCGCAGTCGGCGCAACGGGCGGCGAACTCATGCTGCACAACACCGCTGCAACCACGATGCAATCTACCTTAGATAAACTACGTAAATCAGGCATAGACATTGAGTGCGGTGATAACTGGATTCGAGGTCGTATGACACAACGCCCTCAGGCCGTTAGCTTCAGCACTGCCGAGCACCCTGGTTTTCCTACAGATATGCAAGCTCAACTGATGGCCCTGAACTGTATGGCTAATGGCACTGCTGTCATCGTAGAAAATATCTTTGAAAATCGGTTCATGCATGTACAGGAACTGATTCGCCTTGGCGCTAAAATCGAAACCGAAGGCCATACCGCCCATGTAAAAGGGGTAAACCAACTGTTTGGTGCTCGCGTTATGGCAACCGACCTACGCGCCTCTGCCAGCCTTGTTATCGCTGGCTTAGCCGCCCAAGGCGATACTATTATTGATCGTATTTATCACTTAGATCGCGGTTACGACCGCATGGAAAATAAACTCGCAGCCGTTGGCGCTCAGATTGAACGTCTACGTCAGGAATCCCTATGAGTCCCGCTAATCCAAACCGCCCATTGACCTTAGCATTATCAAAAGGTCGCATTTTTGACGACACCCTACCCCTGCTCAATCAGGCCGGTATCGAAGTCCTAGAAAACCCAGAAACCTCGCGCAAATTGATCTTGCCAACTAACTCGCCCGATATACAAATTATTATCGTGCGCGCTACCGATGTGCCTACTTATGTGCAATATGGTGCTGCTCATATTGGTATTGCGGGTAAAGATGTTCTGCACGAGCACATGGAGCAACACCCTGGCGGTTTGTATCAGCCTGTAGACTTAAATATTGCTCGCTGTCGCATGTCTGTTGCTGTACCCGAAGGCTTTGACTATCACAGTGCTGTTAAACAAGGCTCACGCCTACGTGTTGCAACAAAATACACACGTGCAGCCCGTGAACACTTTGCCAGTAAAGGCGTGTATATTGATCTTATTAAGCTCTATGGCTCTATGGAGCTTGCGCCTTTGGTCGGCTTGGCCGATGCCATCGTGGATTTGGTATCTACAGGCGGCACGTTGCGTGCAAACCGCTTAGTCGAGGTCGAGGAAATCTCTCAAATTTCCTCTCGTTTGATTATCAATCAAGCAGCCATGAAGACACGCCAAGCGCAACTACAACCGTTAATTGACACCTTAATGCACGCAGCGGTCGATCCAAAAAACCAAAACTAGGCGATTCGATATACACTAACCTTACGTATTTGCTTTGGAATCCCCTTTGTTATGTCCGTTATTCGTCGTTTGCAGTCCGATACTGCCAGTTTTTCTACCGACCTGCGTCAACTACTAGCCTTCGAGGCCACCCAAGACGCTTCTATTGAAAACGCCTGTAGAGACATTCTGCATCAAATCCGCCAACGTGGTGATGCCGCTTTAATCGAATACACCCATCGTTTTGATGGTGTACAGGTACAACATGCAGCCGATCTAGAAATCGGACACGACGAACTACAGCATGCTTTGGATACGCTTCCTGCCGATCAGCGTGCAGCCCTAGAGGCCGCAGCGCAGCGTATACGTCAGTACCACGAACATCAACGTGGTAAAAGCTGGACTTACACCGAGGACGACGGCACGACCTTAGGTCAACAGGTGACCCCCTTAGACCGTGTGGGCTTATATGTACCCGGCGGAAAAGCCGCTTACCCCTCTTCGGTGTTGATGAATGCCCTTCCCGCTAAGGTAGCCGGGGTTAGAGAACTCATCATGGTTACCCCCACCCCTAAAGGCGAACGCAATCAGTTGGTTTTGGCTGCCGCTGCCCTCAGTGGTGTAGACAAGGTCTACTCGATTGGTGGTGCTCAGGCAGTAGGTGCTTTAGCTTATGGTACAGAAACCATTCAACCCGTAGATAAAATTGTGGGTCCAGGTAACGCGTATGTCGCCGAAGCCAAACGTCGCGTTTTTGGTACAGTTGGCATCGACATGATTGCTGGTCCAAGCGAAATTCTCATCATCGCAGATGGGAGCGCCCCAGCAGAATGGGTCGCCATGGACTTGTTCTCTCAGGCCGAGCATGATGAGTTAGCCCAATCCATTCTATTAAGCCCAAATGCCGATTATTTGGATGCAGTAGAAAACGCCATCGTAGCGCTTTTGCCCACGATGCCTCGCGCCGATATTATTCGTAAAAGCTTGGCCGACCGTGGCGCACTTATCTTAGTTAAAGATCTTCCCGAGGCCTGCGAAGTAGCTAACTTCATTGCCCCCGAGCACCTAGAGATCTCTACCGTAAACCCTGAAACCTGGCTTGAACACATTCGTCATGCTGGGGCTATATTTCTTGGCCACTACAGCTCTGAATCTCTCGGAGACTACTGTGCAGGGCCCAATCATGTTCTACCCACTTCTCGCACTGCGCGTTTTTCCTCACCCCTTGGTGTCTATGATTTCCAAAAACGCAGCAGTATTATTCAAGTGTCACAATCTGGCGCCCAAACATTAGGCCCTATTGCTGCAACTCTAGCCAAAGGCGAGGGCTTATATGCTCACGCCGCAAGTGCCGAATACCGGCTCCAGAACTCTTAACTTATCTTAATTACTATGCGTACTGCCGAAGTTACTCGTAATACCAGCGAAACCCGTATTCGCGTGTCTCTTAATTTGGATGGTACAGGTCGCCAAAGCCTAAACAGTGGTGTCCCGTTTTTGGATCATATGCTGGACCAAATTGCCCGTCATGGCATGATTGATTTAGATATTCACTGTGATGGCGACACACAGATTGATGACCACCATACCGTTGAAGACATTGGTATTACACTAGGCCAAGCCGTGGCAAAAGCCATTGGCGATAAAGCCGGTATTCGTCGCTATGGTCATGCCTACGTTCCTATGGACGAGGCGCTATCACGCGTTGCGATTGATTTCTCAGGTCGTCCTGGTTTATTTTATTTTGTGGACTTTACCCGTGCTCGCATTGGTAATTTTGATGTGGACTTAGCCCGTGAGTTCTTCCAAGGCTTTGTTAACCATGCCAACGCAACCGTTCACATTGATAACCTACGTGGTTTAAATGCTCACCACCAGTGCGAAACCATTTTTAAGGCTTTTGGCCGTGCAGTACGCATGGCACTGGAATTGGACCCACGTAGTGAAAACGTGATTCCTTCCACCAAAGGTGTTCTTTAATCCCAGCCCGTTAATTTTACGCTTTTATCGACTCTACATCATGTTACTCATTCCTGCCATCGACCTTAAAGACGGACGTTGTGTACGCTTGCGCCAAGGCGCCTTAGATGACGTTACAGTATTTTCTGATGACCCAGCAGCCATTGCCGAACAATGGTTAGATCAGGGCGCTCGCCGTCTGCATTTGGTCGACTTAAACGGCGCTTTTGCTGGAAAACCAGTAAACAAAGAGGCCATTGCCGCTATTTTAGATGCGGTTAATGACGAAATCCCCGTACAAATTGGCGGTGGCATTCGCGATTTAGACACCATTGAAACTTACTTAGACATGGGCATGCGCTATGTCATTATTGGCACCGCAGCCGTAAAAAGCCCTGGTTTTTTACGTGATGCATGTAGTGCATTCCCTGGCAGCATTATCGTGGGCTTAGATGCTCGCGATGGCAAAGTCGCTACTGATGGCTGGAGCAAAGTCTCACGTCATGATGTATTAGACCTAGCCAAAAAGTTCGAAGACTACGGCTGTGAGTCCATCATTTACACTGACATTGGTCGTGATGGCATGCTCTCTGGCGTCAACCTTGAAGCCACTGTGCGTCTAGCTCAACATGTCAATATCCCTGTAATAGCCTCTGGCGGCGTCACCGACATCAAAGACATTCAACAGCTCTGCGAAGTCGAAAACGAGGGCGTTGAAGGCGTGATTTTAGGTCGTAGTATCTACGAAGGCACCTTGGATTTCGCCAAGGCGCAAACCTTTGTTGACGAGTACGAAGCATGAAATCTGACCAATCTTGCCGTATTATCCCCTGCCTTGATGTAAACGCGGGTCGCGTTGTTAAAGGCGTAAATTTTGTCGATTTAGTCGATGCAGGGGACCCCGTTGAAATTGCACGTCGCTATGAAGAACAAGGTGCGGATGAACTCACCTTGCTTGATATTTCTGCTACCACAGAAAACCGTGACTCCATTTACTCTATTGTCTCTGAAGTCGCGCAAAGCATCTCTATACCACTCACTGTAGGTGGTGGTGTACGTGAGGTCTCTGATATACAGCGCCTAATGGATGCAGGTGCAAGCCGCGTGTCTATCAATAGTGCCGCCATCACGAATCCTGACCTAATCAAAGCCGCCAGTGAAAAGTTTGGTAAAAACAGTATCATTGTCGCTATTGATGCCCGTTTAAGCTCCGCTGAAGGCCAACCTAAAGCTTGGGAAATTTATACCCATGGTGGTCAGCGTGCCACAGGCATTGATGCCGTCGAATGGGCTCAACGCATGGAATCCTTAGGGGCAGGTGAATTACTTGTCACCAGTATGGATAAAGACGGGACTAAATCAGGCTTTGATTTAGCGCTCACCCGTGCGATTGCCGATGCCGTAACTATTCCAGTCACTGCCTCAGGTGGTGTAGGCAATCTTCAAGACTTAGCGGATGGTGTATTAAAAGGGGGTGCCTCTGCGGTATTGGCAGCCAGTATTTTTCACTATGGTGAACATACTATCGCTGAAGCCAAATCATTCTTGTCCGATCAGGGCATAACAGTACGATGACATCCTCCTGGTTAAAACAAGTGCGTTTTGACAGCAATGGCCTTATCCCGGCCATTGCTCAAGACCATCTCACCGGCAAAATTCTGATGGTGGCATGGATGAACGCCGAATCTCTAGCCCAAACCGTTGCCTCGCAGCGTGCCGTATACTGGTCTAGGTCTAGACAACGTTTATGGCGCAAAGGCGAAGAATCAGGTCATCATCAATCCGTCAAAGACATTCGTTTAGACTGCGATGCAGATGTGATTCTACTTACCATCGAGCAACATGGTGATATTGCGTGCCATACCGGCCGCAATAGCTGCTTTTATCAACGACTCAACACCGATGGTGATACACCCACATGGGAAATCACTGAACCAGTCCTTAAAGATCCGGATTCTATTTACTCATGAATGCTGATTTAGTGTTAACTGAACTCATGGCTGTATTAGCATCACGCCTACCCAAAGCAGGCGGTGATCCAGATAGCTCCTATGTGGCCAAACTGTATGCCAAAGGCCCGGATGCTTTTTTGAAAAAAATCGGCGAAGAAGCCACTGAATTAGTCATGGCTGCCAAAGATCAAAATCATCAAGCTATCGTTAACGAGACAGCAGACCTCTGGTTTCATACTTTAGTCGCTTTGAACTATTATGATGTTAATCCTAAAGAGATTTTCGCTGAACTAGCTAAACGCCAAGGTATTTCCGGTTTAGTCGAAAAAGCAAGCCGCCCACAATCCTAATGTGGCACAATACACTACTGAAATAGTCGTGTTAACTAATAATCTAATTACGAAGGTGTGTCATACACCCCATTGCACACATGAGTCAAAACTGCTTATTTTGCAAAATAGTAGAGGGCAGCATTCCCTCTACTAAAGTTTACGAGGACGATGAGTTCATCGCCTTCAAAGACATTAACCCCGTGGCTCCAGTCCATATCTTGCTGGTTCCTAAACACCATATTGTCTCCATGCAACAGGTCACAGGCGATGATGCTATGTGGTTGGGCAAAATGATGACTTTAGTACCTAAAATCGCTGCCGAAAATGGCTGTCGTGCAGGTGCCGAAGGTGGCTATCGTCTGGTCATCAACAGCGGAAAAGACGGTGGGCAGGAAATCGATCACCTACATTTACATATTCTTGGGGGCCCACGCCCTTGGAAAACCACAGCAACAGCAGTTGCATAACGGAGGCCCACCATGGGTAGTTTTAGTATTTGGCATTGGCTAGTAGTTCTTGTTATTGTTGCACTCGTTTTCGGCACAAAAAAATTGCGTAACATCGGCGAAGACCTAGGTGGCGCGGTAAAAGGCTTCAAAAAAGGCATCAAAGAAGCCGAAAGCGAAGACCTACCAACAAAGCAAGTTGCTGACCAACACAATACCGTCGAAGTTCAAGCAAAAGAAAAGCAAGACGTATCTAATAACTAATGCGTCTCATTCAAAACTATGTTTGATATCAGCTTTAGTGAACTTCTGCTTATCGGAGTGGTGGCTCTCGTGGTCTTAGGACCCGAGCGCCTACCACGCGTCGCCCGTACTGTAGGGCATATGTTCGGTCGCGCCCAGCGTTACATGAATGACGTTAAAAGCGATATTCAACGCGAAATTGACTTAGACGAGATCAATTCCATTAAAAAACAAATGGAAGACGCGTCTTCATCAATTAAACAATCAGTCAATCAATTTGGGAATCAAATCAAAGATCCTCTCGCCGAGGCCAGAGACGCGGTAAATGAATTGGGCAAAGACACCGAAAAAGTCGCTCAATCCATTACCGATAGCAGCAAAATCGATTCCCAGAAAAAAGAGCCTGAACCGGCCCTCTCTTCTGACGTTAGTGTAGATGGTAAAAAAGAATGACAGCACCTGCTAACGATACCTTCGTCTCTCACCTAGTCGAGTTACGCTCACGCCTTCTTAAGGCCGTTGTTAGCGTCTTAGCGGTGTTCTTTGTACTGTTCTTGTACCCTGGGCCATCCGTCATTTATGACTTTCTGGCCCAACCCATGCTGGCCTCCTTACCTCAAGGCACTCGAATGATCGCCACAGGGGTAATTACGCCATTTATGGTTCCAGTCAAAGTCACCTTACTCACTTCTTTTGTGATTGCTCTACCCGTCGTTTTATATCAGGCTTGGGCTTTTATAGCGCCTGGCCTCTATATACACGAAAAACGCCTTGCCCTACCGTTGATTTTTTCCAGCACACTGCTATTCATCACCGGTATGGCCTTTAGCTATTTTGTAGTCTTTAAAACCGTTTTCCATTTCATCGCTGCATTTGCACCCGAGTCCATCACTCCTGCACCTGATATCGAGGCCTACCTCAATTTTGTAATGACCATGTTTATCGCATTTGGTATTACTTTCGAGGTCCCCATTGCGGTGGTATTGCTCGTTAAAACGGGGCTAACAACTGTTAAAAAGCTACGAGAAGTCCGAGGCTATGTCATTGTAGGCTCATTTGTTATTGCTGCTGTCGTCACTCCGCCTGATGTAATCAGTCAGTTTTTGTTAGCTGGCCCATTATGTTTACTCTACGAGGTCGGAATTATCTGCGCTAATTTAATTAAAAAGCCGGATGCCATCGACATCGAGCAAGAAGCCTAAAGCGAAAAATAACGGAACTTTTAGTTCCGTTATTGCGTTATATACTAGGGTTATATCGCCTATTACTTTTATATCTTTCACCTTATGCTTTACGCCTAAAGCAACTAGACTACACAAGGTGAAATATGAATACGGTAAACGTGTCTCGTCGTACACTATTAACCAGTACAGGCGGCGCCATCGGCCTCGCTTCTATCGGTGCATTTGGCGCCCTTAGCCCCGCAGCTAAAGCCTTAGCTTCCACAACAAAAGACGCGGCTAAGCCTTTACCGGCCTACGCCAGCTGGAAAAACACAGATAGCCTCATTATCCATAGTGCTAACACCATGGAAACCAAACGCTCTGCTTTTGGCAGCGGCGTTATTACCCCATTAGACCGATTATTCGTTCGCAATAACATCGCGCCTCCCTCCGAAGACATCGTGGCTAACCCCGATGTCTGGGAGCTAAAAATCGAGGGCGTCAAAAATCCAACAACATTAACTGTAGCTGACCTTAAAACCATGGGTATGGCCTCTGTCGCTATGGTTTTACAATGTTCCGGTAACGGTCGCGCCTATTTCCCTGAAAAACCAAGTGGTACACAATGGACGGTAGGTGCTGCGGGCTGTGTCGTATTCACAGGTATCCCAGTAAAAACACTGCTTGAACAAGTCGGCGGCATGGTTGAGTCAGCCCAGTACATGACAGGTACAGGTGGTGAGCCTATCCCAGAGGGCCTAGACCCAAACACTATTCAAGTTGAACGCTCCGTCCCTCTCGAAGGCATCGAAGACGCACTCTTAGCGTGGGAAATCAATGGCGAACCTATCCCCCTAGCCCATGGTGGCCCTTTACGTATGGTGGTTCCTGGCTACACGGGCGTGAACAACGTGAAATACATCAAACGTTTAGCCTTCACCGAGGAGCAGTCCCCAGCCAATATCCAACAGTCAGGTTATCGCTTAGCCCCAATGGGCGAAAAAGGCGCTCCTGCCCACCAATCTGTATGGAAAATGCCTGTTAAGTCCTGGATTACTTATCCTGCAGGCGAAGCCGAGCAAACCGTTAAAGCCGGTAAAGTTCAAGTCCAAGGTTTAGCCATGGGCGGTACCTCTGAGGTAACTGGTGTAGAGGTTTCTCTTGATGGTGGTAAAAATTGGCAAAAAGCCGAATTTATTGGTCCTGATTTAGGCCCATACGCTTGGCGTCAATTTGTACTATCCACAGAACTAAAAGCGGGCGAATACTCAATCACTAGCCGTGCAACAAACAAAGCAGGCGATGTTCAGCCAGAAAATCGCCTAGAAAACAACCGTGGTTACTTAAATAATAGCTGGGCAGATCACGCTCTAACTATCACCGTAGCCTAACCTCTACGTATAACCCTGCATATACAACGACAGAAGGCTGACTTATCCTCGGCCTTCTACTCGTTTTACACACACAGAAATAATGCAAAAACTATCATCTTTACTTTTTTCAGCAGCTCTCTTGGCTGCTAGTCCTCTTTCTATGGCTGCAGATGCAGCTCAACTCGAAGAGGGCAAGCTTTTATTTAGCGCTAATGCGAAACCCATCGCCTGTGCCGTTTGTCACACGCTTGAGGATGCCGGTGCTGCCGGTACGATTGGCCCTGACTTAGACGAATTACAGCCTGATGCGGACCGCATTCGCAAAACAATGATGGAAGGCATGGGTGCTATGCCCTCGTTTGCCGATAGCCTCGAAGAATCCGAACGCGAAGCCATTATTCAATACGTGTTACACGCTACAAAATAGCCACAACACCCTCATGGGTACACATCCGTGATTGATGATGTACAAAACGCTCTCATTATCACCTCAGAGAGCGCGCTACCCCCTACTGCAGCAACCAAAGCTGCACTCTATCCCAAAAAGGCTGATTCGGATCTATCACCTCTCGGTGAGTTAGACGCTCTTCCCAATAGCTTATTTCATCCCCCATGAACACAGCCTGACGACAATAATCACGGGCATACTCTACCGGTACACGCTCATCTACACTGCCATGAACCACTAGCGTTCGTGTCTGCAGCGGTAATTGCGCGATCGGCGATGCCGACAAAAAGCATTCAGGAGCCTTTGCAGGGGAGCGCTGGAAAAAAGCCTGAGCTGCACTCTCACCTAAATGATCGTTATAAGCTCGGATTACATCAGTTACGGGAGCCAATGCCACCACAGCATCCATCAACGGTGCCGTTAGCAAGACTAACTGCCCCCCAACAGAATGCCCCACACTAATGACCCGATGCGCATAACCTTGTTGCAACGCTTGGTCTTTAGCACAGGCCATTGCAGCCTCTACGTCGTGCAAAATAGTTGGCCAATCTCCACCACAGTCTGCCCGTCTGTACTCCACATTTGCGACAGCCCAATCATTTTGCAAAAAATAATCTGCTAATGGGTCCATTAAATGTAAGTCATACGATTTACGCCAAAACCCTCCATGCACTAACACAATCGTGCCTTTCACCTGATCTTTAGAACAAATCGGCTCAAACCACTGTACAAATTGGGTGCTATCTGCTCCATACGTTAGAATCTGCATATCTGTCTCCTTTTCTTAGTTAGGTATTACACATGGCGAGTATAAACACCTCCACGCTACTACAATGGCTAGATCAATACTTAGAAGTCTCTCGCTTCAAGGATTACTGCCCTAATGGCTTACAGGTCGAAGGGGCTCCCACCGTACGTCATATTGTGACGGGGGTCACGGCATCCCAAGCTCTCTTAGAGGCCGCTGTTGAACGCGGTGCGGACACTGTATTGGTTCATCACGGTTGGTTTTGGAAAAATGAGGATGAACGCATTCGCGGTATGAAAAAAAAGCGTCTTGCCTTTGCCCTAAAACACGATCTAAATCTGATTGCGTATCATTTACCTTTAGATGCCCACCCTATTGTCGGCAATAACACTCAGCTTGCCCGGCAACTAGGACTTCGTCAGGATCTGGATGAGGAAGGTAGACCCGTTGGAATTGGCCCTAGCAACCTAATACAAACGGGCTATTTAGATCAGCCTGAAACCCTAGAAAACCTAGCAAAAAATATTTGTCAAAAATTGCAACGCAGCCCACTTGTTGTAGGAAATCCACAACAAATTATTCAACGTGTTGCTTGGTGTACCGGTGGAGCTCAAGGTTTTATGCAAGAAGCCATTGATGCAGGCGTCGACTTATATATCAGTGGCGAAGCCTCAGAACCGACTTTTCACTATGCTCAAGAGTCAGATACCGCCTATATCGGTGCAGGGCATCACGCCACCGAACGCTATGGTGTAAAAGCCTTAGGCGAAAAAATAGCTGAAAAGTTCGGCCTGAATGTCGATTTTTTAGACATAAACAACCCCATTTAATGTAATAAAGCCCGTATTACACGGGCTTTAATGTACAATTAGCGCGATTCACTCATTAAGCATTCTTGTTTTTTAAAGCATCGCGAATCTCGCGCAGCAACACCACGTCTTCTGGCGTAGGTGCAGGTGCAGCGGGTGCGGCGGCTTCTTCGTGTTGAACAGCTTGACGCATACGGTTAACCATCTTAACCATCAAAAAGACCACAAAGGCCAACAAAATAAAGTTGATAAAGATGGTCAAAAAGTTGCCCCAAGCCAATACGACAGCGCCTGCTGCATTTAGCTCATCTAACGTATGCGCACCGGTATAGCCTTCGGGTGTACGTAGTACGGTAAACTTATTGGCAAAATCGACTTCGCCGCCAAGGATAAAACTAATGATCGGCATGATCACATCCTTGACGATAGAATCAATGATTTTGCCAAAAGCACCACCGATAATTACGCCGACGGCTAGGTCAATCATATTGCCCTTAACGGCAAATTCGCGGAACTCTTTTAAAAAACCGGTGGTTTTACTCATATAAACCTCTTAATGACATCACAGAAAATTTGCTAACGCTATAATATATAGCTGCAATAACAATACCCAGACCAAGTCCGTAAATTGTGCTACGCCCAACGTGGGCAGGAATAAGGATACTAGAATGAGTCAGATTACGACACAGCCCAACGAAAACGGAGCGGAAGAAAATTCCATTCTCCCGTCCGACCCTTCGCGCCGTTTTTGGGTCACTACCGCCTGTGCGGTTGGTGGTGTCGCCGGTGTGGCTACCGCAGTCCCCTTCGTGGGCTCGTTTGCCCCTTCGGCTAAGGCCCGTGCTGCAGGCGCGCCCGTTGAAGTCGACATTTCTACACTAGCCCCAGGCGAAATGCGTACCGTAGAGTGGCGCGGCAATCCTATCTGGATTTTGCATCGTACTGAAGCCCAGCTAGCTGCTTTGAAAACCATCGACAACGAACTCGCCGACCCCCAATCAAATCGTCCCGGCTTCACTCCAGACTACGCTAAAAACGAATACCGTTCGCGCCGTCCCGAGATCTTCGTATGTATCGGAATTTGCACCCACTTAGGCTGCTCTCCTACCCCACGTTTAGACTCTGGCGCACAACCCGGCGTGCCCTCTAGCTGGACAGGTGGTTTTCTCTGCCCATGCCATGGCTCAACATTTGATCTCGCAGGTCGTGTCTTCACCAACAAACCTGCTCCCGATAACCTTGAGATCCCGCCTTATGAATTCTCTGCTGATGGTACTCGCATCATCATCGGTGTAGACGAAAACAACAAGGCCTAACAGGTAATTTACAATCTCATTACTTAAAAAGATTAAAGGAGCCGTTTCATGGCTGGCGACAAAACCGTTGAAACGACAGGTCTCTTAGGGTGGATAGATAGGCGCTTCCCGCTTAGCTCTCTCTACAAAGAGCACATGTCCGAATACTACGCGCCAAAGAACTTCAACTTTTGGTATTTCTTTGGTTCTTTAGCGTTACTCGTTCTTGTTATTCAAATCGTGACAGGTATTTTCCTTGTCATGAACTACAAACCAGATGCAGAACTCGCTTTTGCTTCGGTTGAATACATCATGCGCGAGGTGCCAGGTGGCTGGATTATCCGCTACATGCACTCAACTGGCGCATCTATGTTCTTCGTAGTTGTGTACTTACACATGCTACGTGGTCTTTTTTATGGTTCCTACCGTAAACCGCGCGAATTAGTGTGGATTTTCGGTGTGGCCATTTTCCTCTGTTTAATGGCCGAGGCCTTCCTGGGTTATTTACTACCCTGGGGTCAAATGTCCTACTGGGGCGCTCAAGTTATTGTGAACTTGTTTGCTGCTATCCCCTTTATCGGCCCTGAGCTCGCTATTTGGATTCGTGGTGACTACGTAGTTTCTGACGCCACTCTAAACCGCTTCTTTGCCCTACACGTCATCGCTATTCCTTTGGTGCTGATTGGCTTAGTAGCCGCTCACTTGATCGCTTTACACGAGGTTGGCTCTAACAACCCCGATGGCGTAGAGATCAAAGACGGTCCAAAAGACGAAAAAGGTATCCCTTTAGACGGTATCCCATTCCACCCTTACTACTCGGTACACGATATTGTAGGTGTGGCGGGCTTCCTCATTGTTTTTGCAGCAATCGTATTTTTTGCCCCAGAGATGGGCGGATACTTCTTGGAGTTCAATAACTTCATTCCTGCAGACTCCATGAAAACCCCTCCGCATATTGCTCCAGTGTGGTATTTCACCCCGTTCTACTCCATGTTGCGTGCAACCACTGACGACTTTACTTGGCTCTTAGCTGGTGCTTCGTTGTTGGCTGCTGTGGTATTCCTCATCAAAGGTCTACCTGGAAAAATGCGCTTCCTCGTGCCTGCCATCCTAATTGCCGTCGCTATCGCACTAAAAGTGTTTGACGCTAAATTCTGGGGTGTGGTTGCGATGGGTGGTACTGTAGTCATTCTGTTCTTCCTACCATGGCTAGATCAGAGCCCAGTTAAATCGATCCGTTACCGTCCTACATGGCATAAATTCTTGTACGCGGTATTCATGATCAATTTCGTGATGTTGGGCTATTTAGGTACACAACCCCCAAGCGACTTATTCAACTTGCTCAGCCAGATTGGTACGGTGATTTACCTTGCCTTCTTCTTCCTGATGCCTGTTTGGAGCCGCCTAGGCACCTTCAAGCCAGTTCCCGAGCGCGTAACTTTCCGCGCTCACTAAGGACCTTTTACGACACGGAATGACCATGATTAAAAAAATCCTTGGCGCGCTGGCTCTCACATTATCCATCGGTGGTGTTACTCACGCCGCTGATGGTGGTTACCCCATCGAGAGCGCCCCGAATCGCATCACTGATCTTGCTGCTTTGCAAAATGGTGCTAAGCTATTCGTTAACTACTGTTTGAACTGTCACAGCGCGAACTCCATGCGCTACAACAAATTAACCGACTTAGGTATCACCGAAGAAGAAATCAAGAAAAACTTGCTTTTCTCCTCTGATAAAGTGGGTTCTTTGATGTCTATCGCTATGTCGCCCGCTGACAGTAACAAATGGTTTGGTACGACTCCACCTGACTTATCGGTAATTGCTCGTGCAAAATCCGTTAACTTAGGCGCAAGCGGTACCGATTACATTTATACGTACCTACGCACGTTCTATCGGGACACAGCCCGTCCAACAGGCTGGGATAACCTGGTTTTCCCAAGCGTTGGTATGCCTCATGCTATGTGGCAAGCCCAAGGCCCTGTGACGACTCAACGCGTTAAAGTTGCTCAACAATCCGTTGATGGATCCGAGCAATGGGTACGTACAACAACAAATATCGACGAGCACGGTTTTCACGATGTGAAGACCGAGGTGCTAAATGGTTACACTGGCCCTGCCACTGAAACCGCCACCTTGACTCCGCTTGACCCACAACGTCAAGCTCAGTTCGATAGCGATGTTGCTGATCTGAGCAACTTCTTAGGCTGGATGGCTGAACCAGTGCAAACCCTACGCAAGCAAATTGGTGCTGGCGTTATGGTGTTCTTGTTCTTGTTCTTCTTTGTGGCCTGGCGCTTGAACAAAGTCTATTGGAAAGACATCAAATAATTTCCAATTTGCTCGTTATTCACTGTGCGTGCCTGCTCTTTTTTAGAGTAGGCCGCATTTCTGTTTAAGCCTTTTGGCTTTCTATTTAAGCCCACTGGCTTTTGAACTTTATTCACGACTGGAATCCATATTATGATGGTGCTCTACTCTGGAACCACTTGCCCCTTTTCACAACGCTGTCGTTTTGTGTTGTTCGAGAAAGGCATGGACTTCGAGGTTCGCGATATCGACTTGTACAACAAGCCCGAAGATATTTCCGTGATGAACCCTTACGGCCAGGTACCTATTCTGGTCGAGCGCGAACTCATTCTGTACGAATCCAACATCATCAACGAATACATTGATGAGCGTTTTCCTCACCCTCAGCTGATGCCCGCAGACCCAACTATGCGTGCTCGTACCCGTTTATTCTTGTTCAATTTTGAACGTGAGCTGTTCTCTCAAGTCGCTATCCTCGAAGACCGCAACGAAACAGACGCTAAAGTTCAAGAGCAAGCTCGTCAAAAAATTCGCGATGGCTTAGCCCAAATCGCCCCAATTTTGACTAAAAATAAATACATGCTTGGTGAAGAGTTCTCTATGCTAGATGTAGCGATCGCTCCTTTACTCTGGCGTCTGGATCACTACAATATTGAACTTCCTAAATCTGCAGCACCTATCCAAAAATATGGTGAGCGCGTGTTCTCTCGCCCTGCCTTTATCGAAGCTCTCACCCCCTCCGAAAAAGTGATGCGTCGCTAATATGCCGGAAAGTTCGACTAAACCCTATTTACTGCGTGCTCTACATGAGTGGTGTACAGACAACGGCTACACGCCCCACATTGTGGTGCACGTGGACGAAAACACCGTTGTACCCATGAGTCACGTTCAGGACGATCAAATCACCTTGAATATCGGCTTACTCGCTACCAATATGCTAAACCTAGGTAACGACTACATCGAGTTTCAAGCTCGCTTCAACGGCGTTACCGAAGACATCTTCGTTCCTGTGGCTGCTGTATCTGCTATTTTTGCACGCGAAACAGGTGCCGGTATGGGCTTTGAAGTCACTGACTCCAACCCTTATAGCGATGATCTATCCTCATCAAAAGACGATAATGCGCCCAAGGACCCGCCTCCAGCGCGCAGTCATTTGAAAATCGTAAAATAATGGTTGCTTTTAAAAAAAGGTAGTCATATAATAATGTTTTAGCCGGCTTAGCTCAGTTGGTAGAGCAGCGCACTTGTAATGCGAAGGTCGAGGGTTCAACTCCTTTAGCCGGCACCAGAATACATGCGGTTCTCCGCATTAAAAGGGTCACCAGAAATGGTGGCCCTTTTTGTTTTTGGGACAAATTTGGGACACTAAATTCATAGTTGTGAAATTAACGCACTAATTTTTGAAAATATTCCTATACCTAGTATCCATTAATTATTCAGGAGCTAGCGTAGACTTACCGTCAAGCGCACAGTTCATAACTAGAGACTTTTGCCGTTACGCATCGCTTAAATTCACTCGGCGGTAGATTGCCTAGTGATTCATGAGGTCGCTCTTCGTTATAACTTATCATCCAGGCCCAACTTAGCTCCCGTACTTGCGTTAAGCAAGAGAA
>NZ_CANRIC010000020.1:0-31629 GCF_947630565.1 uncultured Paenalcaligenes sp. | reverse complement strand
TCCAAAATTACGGCCGCCGCAAATACGGGGCCTGCTAATGGCCCCCGTCCCGCCTCGTCCACGCCGGCTAGCTGTGGGTACTGTGCAATCAATGCCTCTAAATCAGCGAGCATGGGCTAATTCCAGTATTTTCTCTGCCGCAATCCGTGGGGTATCCAGCCTTAACTGTAGGTGAATCTCCATAAATCGCTGCGTCACCTCGTCTGCCCATGAGAGATCAAAAAGAGCTCTCTCTGTTGCTTTGGCAAGCTTGTCAGGGGTCGCGTCCTCTTGCAATAGCTCTGGCACAACAAAGTCCTGTGCCAAAATATTGGGTAAACCTATCCAAGGAGTCAGTGGCTTACTCTGGCCAGATTGCCAAGCCATTAGCTTTTGCATCAAGGGTGACAACACATATGAGATCACCATAGGTCGCTTAAATAACATTGCCTCTAAGGTAGCCGTACCACTAGCAACCAATAAACCATCTGCTGCCTGCATCGCATCCCAAGCCGCTGGACGACTTTGCTCTAGTTGATCGCTTTGACGTAAAAGACGTAAATGACGAATAGGATACTGCTGCAATATGGCATTAAATTCCGTTTCACGCTGTGCATTCACCATCGGCACCACAACTTGCAAATCGGGGTGATCTTGTTGTAATTTTTGTACAGCTTGAAGAAAGCGAGGGGCAAGTAAAGCGATCTCGGCTCGACGGCTACCTGGCAGTAATGCCAATACTTTTGCATCAGCAGCTAAGCCTAAGCGGCGACGCGCTTCATTTTTATCTGGATCTAAAGGAATATTTTGAGCTAAGGGATGCCCTACGCAGGTAACCGGAATACCCTCTTTTTCGTAGATTTCGACCTCAAAAGGAAACAGCACGAGCATATGAGAAACGGCTTGACGGATTTTATGAATACGCTCGTAGCGCCAAGCCCAAATAGACGGTCCTACAAACTGCACAGTAGGGATACCCTGTTTACGCAGCTGCATTTCCATGCGTAAATTAAAGTCAGGAGCATCTATGCCTACGAACACATCAGGTTGCGTTTTTTTCCAACGTCCTAAACTGCCATAATAAGTCTGCAAAATTTTAGGTAAACGCTTAAGCGCATCAACATAGCCAAAGACACTAAGTACATCCATTGGATACCAGGTATCTAGTCCGACTTGTTGCATCTGCGGCCCGCCTATACCAGACACCTGTATTTGAGGCTGCACATCACGTATCCCTTGGATAATACGTCCGGCAAGCAAGTCCCCAGAGGGCTCACCCGCCACCATACCTATTTGAATCATGGACGTACTATACCGCGTGTGGACTGCATCAAAAAATCCGTCATAACAGCTACAGCCGTTTGACTTTGTTGGGTTTTACCTAAGGACTTCATTTGCGTTAATGCATCGTCTACCGTTAACTGTCTACGATACAACAGTCTATATGCATCTTTAACTGCCTTTATGCTCTGCTCATCAAAGCCTCGTCGCTTTAACCCTTCGGCATTAATACCACTGGGGCGAAAAGGATCGCCCGCCCCTATCACATAAGGAGGTATGTCTTGCCGGACTGAACTGGTGCCGCCCACCATCGCATGGGCCCCTATTCGTACATATTGATGTACTGCCGACAAACCACCTAAAACGGCCCAATCATCAATATGAATATGGCCAGCAAGCTGCACACTATTAGCAATAATCACCTGATTACCAATCTGACAGTCATGTGCAATATGCACATAAGCCATGATCCAATTATCATTGCCTAATCGTGTTACCCCTACGTCTTGGATGGTACCGGTATTAATAGTGACGTATTCGCGCACCATATTGCCATCGCCAATCTCAAGTCGAGTTGGCTCGCCTGCATATTTTTTATCTTGTGGCATACCACCAATAGAGCAAAAACGATAAAAATGATTGTTTTTGCCTATGGTCGTGTGCCCATCAATGACACAATGCGGCCCAATAATAGTGCCAGCCCCAATAGAAACATGTTCGCCAATGAGACTGTAAGCCCCTATTTCTACGTCATCCGCAATGACTGCGCCTGGAGCAACAATAGCAGTATGATGTATACGGCTCATGATTTATTTATCCAAAACGCGAATCGCACACATGAGCTTGGCTTCGGCCACAACCTGACCATCAACCAACGCTTTTGCCGTGTATTTACACATGACTCGACTAATACGATCTGCTACGACCTCTAGCCGTAACTGATCCCCTGGTACGACGGGCTTACGAAAACGCGCGCCATCCACACCAACTAAATAATACGCTACCTTTTGACTGGCGGCGTCAACCTCTGTGTCGTCTTCAAATGAGAACAAGGCGGCAGCTTGGGCCATGGCTTCGATAATAAGCACACCAGGCATTACCGGATGATGCGGGAAATGGCCAGTAAAAAACGGTTCGTTCATGCTCACATTTTTTATTGCCACAATGCTTTTGCCAGGAACCATTTCAAGGACACGATCTACTAACAACATCGGATAACGATGAGGTAAGCGTTCCATGATTTGCTGTATATCGAGTTCCATAATGTCTTTCCTACTTGTTTATTCTGTTTTAATCGTCACGCTCTAAGCGGCGCAGACGTTTACGTAATTGAGAAAGCTGCGAAATAACCGCAGCATTATATTGCCAGTCCTTGTGCTCAGCATACGGATACACTCCGCTGTAACGCCCTGGTTTTTTGATGGATGAGGTAACCGCTGTGCCCCCTGATATTTGCACATCATCACAGATATGCAAATGGCCTGACAACATCGCCGCACCACCTACTATACAACGAGCCCCTATATGGGTAGAGCCAGCAATACCAACACAAGCAGCTATGGCCGTTTGTTCACCAATATGAACGTTATGACCGACCATAATTTGATTGTCTAGCTTAACCCCGTCACCGATAATCGTGTCATCTAAAGCACCACGATCCACCGTCGTATTGGCTCCGATCTCTACATCATTACCGATGCGCACTGAGCCGATCTGAGCAATTTTTGCCCAACCGCCAGCAGGATGGGGAGCAAAGCCAAACCCATCTGCCCCGATCACACACCCACTATGCAAAATAACCTGATCACCTATAGTGACCTGATGATAGAGTGTTACCCCGGCATGTAGTAATGCATTTTTCCCAATAGAGGTCTCAGCCCCAATCACACAACCAGCACCTAGTCGAGAACCAGTACCTATATCAACCCTTGCCTCAATGACGCAATTCGGTCCAACAATGACATCCTTAGCAAGAGTTGCGGAGGGATCAATAATGGCTGTTGGATGAATTCCTGTAGGCAGAGACTGGATTCGATGCTGATCGAACCACTGAGCCAACAAGGCATACATCAAATAAGGTTGATCAAACAAAACCACCGCATAAGGCGGTGTGTCTGTAAGACTTTGGTAATCGGACTGGGTCATAATTACCGCTGCTGCCCTGCAGGCTAGCAGTTGATCGCGCAACTGTGGATTAGATAAAAAACTAATCTCGGCTGAGCTCGCGTTTTGCAATGAGCCTATACCTTGAATTTTAAGAGATGCTGCTGTCGAATCTACAAGCTGGGCGGTTAAGCCCTGAGCCTGCAAAAAAGACAATAACTGATCCAAAGTAGGAGCCTGTTCGGCGCGAAGCAATACCGGCATAATTAACCACCCAGCGCTTTTAGAACCTCATCGGTAATATCGACACGTGGGCTAACGGTAACCGCATCTTGAATAATAATATCGTAGCCTTGCGTCTCAGCAATTTTCTGAATGGCTGCATCTGCTTTTTCTACGATAGTAGAGAACTCTTCGTTACGACGACGATTAAAATCCTCTTGGAATTCACGACGCTTACGCTGTAAATCAGAGTCTAAATCAGCTAACTGACGCTGACGTTTAATGCGATCTGCTTCAGATAAAGCCGGTGCATCTTTATCAAATTTTTGTGCATCAGTACGTAGTTTATTAGCTAGGCTTTCTAGCTCATCATCACGACGTTTAAATTCTGAATCAATTTTAGTCTGAGCCGCTTTGGCAGGCTGAGAATCACGCAAAATACGCTCTGTACTCACAAAGCCGATTTTAGTTTGCGCTTGTACTACTGGTGTAGCAGCTAAAGTAACACCTAGTGCTGCTGCCATCATCAAGGCACGATTATTGCGACCTAGTTGACTAGCCAATTTGGTAAGTTGTAATGCGAATTTAGACTTCATGAAAATCCACCTTGCTAAAAATACTACTAAAAAATGAAATAGGACTAGAACCCAGTGCCAATTTGGAATTGAAAGGCTTGTTTCTCATCGCCTGGTTTAGAGTTAAGCGCACGACCATAAGACAGTTCAAGCGGCCCCATCGGTGACTGCCAAGAGAAACCTACACCAGCGGAGTATTTCCAACCACATGCATCTCTTGCTGGATCGGTTGATTTACCAATAGGACAACTGCCACCTGGGTTATCAACACGACCTACGTCACCAAAGACAAACCATCGCAAGGTGCGGTCACGTGTTGCACCGGGGAATGGTAAGTAAAGCTGTACGTTACCTACGACTCGGCGAGAACCACCCAAGAAGTCACCTGTCAAACTATCTCGTGGACCTAGCGAAGCCCCCTCGTACCCACGTACAGAGCCAATACCACCGGCATACACCGTTTTAATCACAGGGAAGCTACGTCCACCGTATGCTTTACCCCAGTCCACTAGACCATTTAGCGCTAATGTGTAATTTGAGCCAAAAGGAATGTAGTATTGCTGCTGTGCGCTGAGCATGTGGTAACGCAGATCCATCGTCGCTACGTCTGCAGATAATCGAGTGTAGCCACCACGAGTCGGTGCTATAGCACTATCCCGCGTGTCCTTATCCCAGCCCACATTAAAGATGAAAGCATTAGTGCTTTTGCCAAATTCGCGAACAAAGTCTTGATAGGCTAATGGGGTATATAACGGATCTAATCGATCCAGACGGTTATGCTCGAAATTAACACCCATGTAAATACGATCGTTTTCCGAGATAGGTATGCCAAAATTTAGACCTGTACCAATAGCGGTAACCTCGTAATCGCCCTCTGAGTAACTATTATCATAAGGAGTAGTACGACGATAAAATAACGACGTCGTTTTACTAATACCGTCTTTAGTCCAATACGGATCAGTGTGAGCCAATACCGCGGCGCGGTTTGATTTACTGGTGTTTAACTGCAAAGATAAACTATTACCGCTACCGAAAATATTGTCTTGGCTAATACCACCCGTCAACATTAGTTTATCGGTAGATCCATAGCCAACCCCCAAGTTAATCATACCCGTGGGTTTTTCTTTTACATTAACCTGCACATCCACCTGATCCGCTGTACCTGGTACTGCCGAGGTCGACACATCAACCTCGGTAAAATAACCTAAACGGTCAACACGATCGCGTGATGCATCTATATCATGAGAATCATACCAAGCAGACTCTTGTTGACGCATTTCGCGACGTATCACCTGATCTCGTGTACGAACGTTGCCACCGATCTCAATGCGTCGGACATAAACACGACGACCTGGATCTACATAAAAGGTTAGCTCTGCTGTTTTAGCATCCCGATCCAAAACCGGATTCGGATTTACATTAGCAAAAGCATAGCCTAAACCACCTAAATAATCAGAAATCGCACTAACTGTTTGATTTGTTTTTTCTGCTGAAAAAACCTCTCCGCCTTTAATCTTAACTAAAGGCTCAATTTGCGTCTCTAAACCTAATAAATCACCTGCCAGCTTCACATCAGTCAAGCTGTATCGATCCCCTTCATTGACCGTTAAGGTGACATAAATCTCAGTACGATCAGGAGAAATAGATACTTGAGGAGGATCAATTTGAACCTCTAGGTAACCACGATCTAAATAGTAAGAGCGCACACGCTCAATGTCACCCTCAAGCTTTTCACGCGCATACTTATTCGTGCCGGTATACCAGGTCATCATGCCTGATGTAGTAAGTTGCATCTGATCAAGTAGCTCACTGGTCTTGATGCTTGTATTTCCAACAATATTGATTTCTTTGATTTTAGCGAGATCACCTTCGAAGACATCAAAACTGATGCCGACACGATTTCGAGGTAAGGGAGTGACAATTGGCGTAACCTCCACCCCATATTTACCTTTGGCTAAATATTGTTGTTTCAGTTCAAATTCGGCACGCTCAAGCATAGAGCGATCAAAAACCCGCCCTTCGGAAAAGCCAACCTGCCCTAGAGCTTGTAAAATGTTTTTATCATTGAACTCGCGCAGACCGTTAAAACTAACGGAGGCAATCGTAGGTCGTTCTTGAACAGTAACGATTAAAACATTGTTATCCGTATCTATTTTAACATCATTAAAAAAGCCACTGGAGTACAAACGCTGAATGGACTCGCTAGCCTTTGCGTCGTCAAAGGTCTCTCCGACCTTAACTGGCAAGAAGTTAAAAATGGCACCGGGATCAATGCGCTGAATGCCATTAACCTGAATGTCTTGAATCACAAAGGGGGTGAACGCATTGGCTAAAGGCGCTAACAATGCGGCTAACGCAGCAGATACAGCACGCAAAGCAAATTGTTTTTTTCGGCTAAATGACATCCTTGATTGTCCCTGCGTAGTCAAAGAAATTAATATTATAAGGCATGTGACTAATTTATTAAGCGACTAAAATCGTTAAAAAAAGCCAGCATGGTTAAAGCAGCAAGTATACCTAATCCAATGCGTTGGGCTATAAGTTTTACCGCATCAGAGACTGGGCGACCTGTAATAGCCTCGACAGCATAATACAGCAAATGCCCACCATCTAACATGGGAATAGGTAAAAGATTGAGTAAGCCTATACTTATACTAATTAAAGCAAGAAAATGTATATAGGCCGTTAAACCAATCCGTGCACTTTGCCCCGCATAATCAGCAATCGACACGGGACCACTAATGTTTTTTACAGATACCTGCCCTGTTACCATTCGACCTATCATTTTCAATGACAGCCAAAATGTATCAGCGGTACGACTAAGGCCCTGCTGTACACTAGCAATAGGGCCATAACGCACATTTACCATCTCAAATCGGGCGCCCAACATAATCCCGATACGCCCTACTGCATGACCTTGATCATCTAGGTGAGTATCTATGGTAACAGGCAAAACTAAGGGCTGTCCTTGGCGCTCGATATTAAGCTGTATGGTTTGATCAGCCAGCGGCTTAATGGTTTCCACAAAGGCTTGGGCGCTTTGAATTTCAACCCCATTGATTGCTAATAAACGATCCTCAGGTAACAAGCCAGCCCGAAATGCTGCCGAATTAGGTAACGTTTCGCGCACAAATGGCGTGGGTGTGGCAATCGTTAATCCAGTGGCAACCAATGGATCAGGTCCGTCAGGATCTAAAGAGGTTGCAGGCAATTGTAATACGTGCTCGGCCTGATTACCATGTTTACTCTGCGTGCTGAGTCGAACCTCACCACCCGTGTGTAAGCGATCTAGTAATTGCCAACGTAACTGAGGCCAAGACAAGACAGCGGTGTCATCAACAGCAATGACGCGATCACCCGCTTCTAGTCCAGCGTAATCAGCGATAGATTGGGCGGTAGGCTGGCCTAAAACGGCAGCAGGCTCTTGGCTACCTATCACACCAATTAGGGCATAAAGAACAACAGCTAAAAGTAAATTAGCCAAAGGGCCTGCCACGGTAATAGCAGCCCGCTGCCTAAGCGTTTTATACTCAAAAGCCGTGTTTTTTAACATTTCTGGTGCATCAGCAGGCACATTGCTGCGCATCATCACGTAACCGCCTAATGGCAAGGCAGACAGCGCCCATTCACACCCATTTTTATCAGTACGTTTAAATAAGACCTTACCAAAACCAATCGAAAAACGTTCTATATAGACGCCACAACGGCGTGCTACCCAATAATGACCGAGTTCGTGAATTGTCACCAACAACCCAATAGCAAGGGCAAAAGCGATCAAGGTAAAAAGCATATTAGTGTGCTACCTGTAAGGTCTGGGCGTATTGCTCGGCAATACGCCGAGCTTGATGATCCAGGTCCAACACTGCAGCCAAATCGGATAGATCATGACGAGCTTTATCCACAGTTTCCATGGTATGCGCAATCATAATCGCTATATCCGTATAACGAATTTGTTCATTTAAAAAACACTCGACAGCGATTTCATTAGCTGCATTCAAGGCAACGCACGCCGCCTGAGAACTATTCAATGCATCAAAAGCTAACTTTAAGCACGGGAAACGATGAAAATCAGGGGGGGAAAAATCCAAGCGCCCTAATTTCATCAAATCCATTAAACCTAAACCACTTGGGATTCGTGCCGGGAAACCTAAGCCATACGCAATAGGTGTGCGCATATCAGGCTGCCCCAACTGCGCCAAAATAGACCCGTCAGTATACTCAACCATAGAGTGCACGATGCTTTGCGGGTGCACCACGACTTGTATTTTATCCGCGGGCATAGCAAATAGCCAATGAGCTTCAATCACCTCCAGCCCTTTATTTACCATCGTCGCTGAGTCCACTGAAATTTTTCTGCCCATGGACCAGTTAGGATGATTACAAGCCTGTGCAGGTGTGACGTAATGCAGTGCAGCCGCATCGGTCTGACGGAACGGTCCGCCAGACGCCGTTAACAACAAACGCTGAATAGAAGGATGTGCAGCTGTAGGTGCGCTAATCTGTGCTTCGGGGGGCAAGCATTGGTACATAGCGTTATGTTCGCTATCAATTGGCATTAGCTGCGCACCATGATCCCGGACTGCCTGCATAAAAATACCGCCTGCCGCAACCAATGACTCTTTATTAGCTAATAGAATTCGTTTACCGGCTTTAGCAGCCGCCAAAGCTGGCTCTAGACAAGCCGCGCCAACAATAGCCGCCATTACCGTCGTGACGGCCGAATCGGCTGCAGTATGAATCAAGCCCTGAGTGCCTAAACGAATTTCCGGCAAGGGTCTGTTTGCTGTCCAGGCGGCAGTAAATGACTTTAAGGCTGACTCATCAGGCACTACGACTACTTTGGCCCCACTTTGCTCGGCCTGCTGTGCAAGCTCGGTCATCCGACTAAAAGCAGAAAGAGCATACACCTGCATCCGATCAGGATTACGCGCAATAACATCTAAGGTGCTTTTCCCGATAGAGCCAGTAGAACCAAGAATACAAACGGATTGAATCATAGCAACCAATAAAATCTGTAAATTAAGCGGCTTTACTAAGCAAAGCCTGCAACCATGGTCCCGCCACAAAAGCGGCCAGTGGTGCCACAGGAATCAACGCATCAATACGATCCAATACGCCACCATGTCCAGGCAAAAGTTGACTGGAGTCTTTGTAACCCGCTCGACGCTTTAGTAAGGACTCAAATAAGTCCCCAACCACAGAAAACAACGCTAACAAAATAGCAAATAGTGTAGCGCCAAACCATGACCAGTTTTGCATTAGCTCTGCGCCAAAAGAGCCAGGCCACTGCGCACTAATGAATACCCAAGCAACAACGGCAAGCACTCCACCACCTAATCCAGCCCATGTTTTACCTGGGCTAACTCTAGGGGCCAGTTTACGTTTACCAAAGGCTCGACCCGCGAAGTAAGCAGCAATATCCGCCACCCAAACCACCATCATCATTGACAATAGATACCAAGCACCACGATAAAGCCACATATCCACCAAAGCAGCCCATGCCACCGCAATACTCATCACACCAAACAACGAAAGAGCTAATCGGTTTTGACGTTGTGTAGTTTGAGCCATTGCCAACATGAACCCAACACCCACTACCCAATAGGCCAATACTACAGGACTAATCAACACTAATGGATGATTATGCATCAGGCCTGCTTGAGAGTCCCCAATCCATTGCGCTGAAAAATACAAACTACCACCCGCAAAGAGCACAGCGACTACTGTAGGAATGGCTGGCTCATCACTATAGCTTAGACGCAACCACTCCCAAATGGCGCACGAAGCCATCACACATAAAATAAGCACCAAAGCCCATGGCGTTGGTGCCAAAATAGCGCCTAATAACAGCGCAATCAAAATAACGGCTGTAATAACGCGTTGTTTTAACATAATAAACCTAAAAAATAGCTAGAGCTGAGCACTGGTTCGCCCAAAACGGCGCTCTCGGCCCTGATACCATTCGAAAGCAGCATCTAACTGCTTGGCACCAAAATCTGGCCAATAGACGTCCGTAAAATACAGCTCAGTATAAGCTAATTGCCAAATTAAGAAATTAGAAATACGTTGCTCTCCGCCTGTGCGTATAAACAAATCAGGCTCTGGCGCAAAAGCCATTGAAAGATACTCACTAAAAGTCTCTTCGTTAATGAGTTCAGGCGTTTGAATAAGCTCGGGCTTATCTTTTAAAAGCTGTTGAGTTGCATTGAGAATATCCCATCGCCCACCATAATTAGCGGCAATGGTTAGATGCAAGCTGTCATTATGTGCCGTTTTTGCTTCGGCCTCTTTGATGAGCTGTTGTAACTTAGGGTCAAAACGCGTTAAATCACCGATTACCCGTAATCGTACGCCCTGTTTTTCTAATTTGTGGACTTCTTTTTCTAAGGCTTGTACAAATAGGCGCATCAATAATGAGACCTCATCGCTGGGTCTGCGCCAGTTTTCAGAACTAAAAGCAAATAGAGTTAAATATTTAACCCCCGCTTTACCGCAACTTTCAACAATGCGGCGAACCGACTGTACCCCACGCATGTGTCCCGCAGTACGCGGTAACATGCGCCGGGTTGCCCAGCGGCCATTACCATCCATGATAATTGCAAGGTGGCGCGGAATCGCGCTATGTTCTGGTATCTTTTGAGTAGAGCTAAGCAGCATCGCAACCACCTAACGGCATTATACCGTCATCACTTCGGCTTCTTTGTCGGCGACAAGCTGATCAATTTCAGCAACGAATTTGTCTGTTAGACGTTGAATATCTTCTTGGAAACGACGATCATCGTCTTCGGAGATTTCTTTGTCTTTGAGTAGACGTTTAGATGAGTCATTCGCGTCACGACGTAAATTACGTACAGCCACTTTAGCGTCTTCGCCCTCACCGCGTACAATTCGCGTCAAGTCTCGGCGTCGATCTTCGGTTAAAGCGGGCATAGGAACACGAATGGACTCACCCATTAAAATAGGGTTTAAACCCAAATCAGAGTCACGAATGGCTTTATCCACCATAGGAGCCATTTGTTTTTCCCAAACCTGCAAATTCAGCGTACGCGCATCAGCCACTGTAATGTTAGCAACCTGACTCACAGGAACTAAGGAGCCGTAGTACTCAACACTAACATGGTCCAAAATACCGGGTGTAGCACGCCCCGTACGAATTTTTGCTAAACCTGTAATCAGTGCTTCGATCGACTTTTTCATGCGATCTTCAGCTGATTTTTTAATCTCTGAAAGACTCATAACTATTCCTATATTAAACGTGCACTAATGTGCCTTCGTCTTCGCCACACACGGCACGAGTTAATGCTCCCGGCTTGTTAATAGAGAAAACTTTAATGGGTAGTTTCTGATCGCGACATAGAGCAAAAGCCGTGGCATCCATGACCTCTAGGCGACGCACAATAGCCTCATCAAAACTAATGCGGGCATAACGTGTGGCACCAGGATCTTTATTTGGATCTGCGCTGTAAATACCATCAACTTTAGTCGCTTTTAGTACAATCTCAGCACCAACCTCTGCACCACGCAATGCTGCAGCAGTATCTGTAGTAAAAAACGGGTTTCCTGTACCTGCAGCAAACACAACCACTTTACCTTCTTCGAGGTAACGTAAGGCCTTAGGTCGAATATACGGCTCTACTACCTGTTCAATATTTAAGGCTGATTGTACACGTGCATCTAAACCACGATTTTTCAGTGCATCTTGTAAGGCGAGCGCATTCATGACGGTAGCCATCATACCCATGTAATCGGCTGTAGCACGATCCATACCTTGGGCACCTGCAGCAATACCGCGGAAAATATTACCACCACCAATAACGATTGCGACTTGAACACCTAATTTAGCGACTTCGGATATTTCTTCAGTCATACGCATAATCGTTGCGCGGTTAATTCCAAAGGCGTCTTCGCCCATGAGCGCTTCGCCAGACAGTTTAAGCAAAACGCGCTTATATAAGGGGGTGTTCATGACAGAAATTCCGAGAATGAGAACAATGACAGATAAAACAGAGCGCAAGGTGCTGTCTATGATGACAACACACCTGCGCTTTGTTTATATAAGCAGCGACTTAGGCACCAGTTACAGCGGCAACCTCAGCAGCAAAGTCTTCGTTGCGACGCTCAATACCCTCACCAACCACATAGATGGCGTAAGCAGCAACAGAAGCATTGTTTTCTTTTAACATTTGCTCGATGCTTTGCTTGTCGTTTTTAACGAAAGGCTGGGATAACAAAGTAACTTCTTTTAGGTACTTGTTAACTGCGCCTTCGACCATTTTTTCAACGATATTAGCAGGCTTACCGGATTCAGCTGCTTTTTGAGCAGCCACAGAGCGTTCGGTTTCGATATCAGCAGCAGGAACCTGATCAGCAGATAGTGCTTTTGGTTTCATCGCAGCAACGTGCATCGCTACGTCTTTACCGACTTCATCGTCACCAGCAAAATCAACGATTACGCTGATTTTACCACCGTGTACGTACTGAGCAAGCTTGTTATCTGTAACGAAACGTTGGAAACGACGGACGCTGATGTTTTCACCAATTTTACCAATCAATGCAGCGCGTACGCTTTCAACGGTACCATCACGGAAAGCAAGTTCGCCTAAAGCGGTGGCATCGGCTGGATTTTTATCAGCGATTAACTTAGCAATATCGTCTACGAAAGCAATGAAGTCATCGTTTTTAGCAACGAAGTCTGTTTCACAGTTAACTTCAACAATAGAGCCTGTTTTAGCATCATCAGCGATGTAAACATTGACCAAACCTTCAGCTGTAATGCGTGAAGCGGCTTTGCTAGCTTTGCTGCCTAGTTTAACGCGCAATAGTTCTTCAGCACGAGCCATATCGCCGTCGGCTTCAACCAAGGCGTTTTTGCACTCCATCATAGGAGCGTCAGTTTTCTCGCGCAGTTCTTTAACCATCGATGCTGTAATTTGAGCCACGATTTTCTCCAAATCAGTAAAACATGCCCCAGGTAAAACTGGGGCAAGTATGAAATCTATAGAGCGCTAAAACGGTGTGGGCTTTAGCGCCTGCCCCCTAAGAAATAGGGATTACTCTTCGCTAGCTTGTTCAGCAGCGTCAACCTCGACGAATTCCTCTTCGCCGCGGATTTCTTCAACTAGGCCGTTTAGGGCTTTGTTGCGACCTTGTAGAACGGCATCAGCCATACCACGTGCGTATAAAGCAATTGCTTTAGCAGAGTCATCATTACCAGGAATAACTTTAGTTACGCCATCAGGAGCGTGGTTAGTATCAACCACAGCTACTACAGGAATACCTAGAGTTTGTGCTTCAGCAACAGCAATTTTATGGTAACCAACGTCGATGACAAATAATGCATCGGGTAGTTTAGCCATGTCTTTAATACCGCCAATGGATTTGTTCAATTTTTCCATTTCACGCTCGAACAATAGACCTTCTTTTTTGGTCATGCGTTCTAAGGCGCCATCAGCAAGCTGAACTTCCATGTCTTTTAGACGCTTAATGGAAGCTTTAACGGTTTTAAAGTTGGTCATCATGCCACCCAACCAACGGCTGTCTACGTAAGGCATGCCACAACGAGCGGCCTCAGCAGCAACGATTTCACGAGCAGCACGTTTTGTGCCTACAAATAAAATGTTACCACCACGCGCAGCTAGATCGCTCAGGTATTTTTGGGCTTCAACAAACTGCACAACGGTTTTTTCCAAGTTGATGATATGGATACGGTTGCGCTGACCAAAAATGTATTGTTCCATTTTTGGGTTCCAGAAACGAGTTTGGTGGCCAAAGTGTACGCCGGCCTCTAGCATTTCACGCATTAAAGACATGAGTTTTTTCTCCAAGGGTTAGTTCTTGCACCTAGCCAGTATCCAGTAAGGATTACAGCAGCACTGTAATTCCAGACACCCTGAGACGACTAGGGGCGCGATTTACTACAATTTAATTAAGTAGATGAAGTCTGAGCCGATCTTAGCTTTTAAAAAGTAAGGCACCAACACGTTCAAAGTATTACACTAATTGAGTGGGGCTACGGTCAGACTACAAAAGATACGAGCTAATACATTTTAGCTGTATGCAGTTCACCTAAGCCATCCGGTTAGCTCGCAATATGTAGGCAGCTTGCTATTAGCAACTATCCTGCCATTTTGCATAGATGCACCTAATGACTTACGATAGCCCATAATTATATTACTCTTTTACCATTAAACTCAAGCTATTATGAGCAAACTAGTTACCGATCCCATCGATTTAGATAAAATGCGTGCAGCCTGCCAAGCCGCTGCCCAAACCCTTGACTATTTAACCCCCTTTGTAAAAGCGGGTGTGACCACCGCTGAAATTGATCAACTGTGTAAAGATTATATTCGTGATGTATTACACGTAGAGTCAGCCACTGTGGGCTATGCGCCACCGGGACACCCGCCCTACCCTGGCTCTGTTTGCACCTCTGTAAACCATGTTATTTGTCATGGCATACCCAGTGATAAAAAACTAAAGAATGGCGATATTATTAACCTAGACGTCACCGTTATTAAAGACGGTTGGTTTGGCGACACAAGCCGCATGTTTTACATCGGCGAGCCCTCCATTCTCGCCCGTCGTCTCACCGAGGTCACTTACGAGTGCATGTGGCTAGGTATAGAACAAGTCAAACCAGGTGCGACCTTAGGTGATATTGGTCATGCTATCCAGCAACACGCTGAAAAACACAACTACTCAGTGGTGCGCGAATACTGCGGTCATGGGATAGGCCAAGTGTTTCATCAAGACCCTCAAGTCGTACACTACGGTAAACCGGGTACGGGCATGAAACTCAAAGCCGGCATGATCTTTACGATTGAGCCTATGATTAACGCCGGTAAGCGCGACTTAAAGCTTTTGCCTGACCAATGGACTGTAGTCACTCGTGACCGTAGTCTTTCTGCTCAGTGGGAGCATACAATTTTAGTTACGGATACTGGCTACGAAGTCTTAACCGTTTCTCCTGGGATGCCCACCCCTCCGGAGTTTGCCACAGGCTACCAGCGCTAATATGATTCGCTCAGACCTACCTTTATTAAAAAGACGCCTACAACGACAACGGCAAAAAGCCATAGCTCGTTTTAGAGCACAACCTAGGTCTGAGCATCTATTACGTCGCCTCAGTACAGCTACAGATCAATCTCTAACACAACTACTGGCTTTGCTACCCCTACCCTCTGATACGGCTTTAGTGGCAGTAGGTGGCTATGGTCGCCAAGAGCTTTACCCCCACTCCGATGTAGATATACTTATATTACTAGCACGGTCTCCCAATGCAGACGATACCTTTGCCATCGAGTCATTTATTGCTGCGCTCTGGGATGTAGGCATAAAAGCCGCTACAAGTGTGCGCACCATCGCTCAGTGCATAGAAGCCGCAGAGGCGGATATCGCCACACAGACCGCCCAACTCGAAGCTCGCTTTATAGCTGGTGCTCTCCCCTTATTTGATGATCTCCAGGAGCAATTGGAACAACATGTGGATGTGCTCAGTTTCTTTCAAGCTAAACAAGCTGAAATGCGACGACGACATCAACAATACCAAAATACGCCATACGCTCTAGAACCAAACTGCAAAGAATCCCCTGGCGCATTACGTGACCTACAGGTCTTACTCTGGTTAGCCAATGCATCAGGACTAGGAGACAGCTGGCAGGAAATCGCTCAGGCCGATCTACTTAGCCCTGCTGAGCTACGAGCCCTAACTCGTGCCAGCCAAGCATTTATGCGATTACGTATAGAGCTGCACTTATTAACAGGCCGAGCTGAGGATCGGGTTCTTTTTGACTATCAACCCGAGCTAGCCGCTATTTACGGCTTTGACTGCAGCAATAAACAGCGCGCCAGTGAACAGCTCATGCAGCGCTATTATTGGGCGGCTCGTACTGTGCATCAAATGAATACCATATTGATGCAAAGCCTAGAAGAAATCCTCTACGCGCCACCCATTGCCCAGCGTCAGGCTATTGACGACTATTTTGAGGTACGCAATCAACGCCTACACTTGCGTCAGCCACAGGCTTTGCAAGAAAAGCCCCATTTACTGTTACAAACTTTTTTACTTTTGCAACAGCGTGCCGATCTACACAACCTCAGCGCACAAACTTTACGTGCCCTCTGGCATTCGCGACGTTTAGTAGACCAGAAATTCCGAGATAATCCGATCAACCAACGACTATTTATGCAAATTCTAGAGCAACCCAGAGGGGTATTGCACAGCTTACGGCAATTAAATATGCTCAATATTTTGCCCCGCTACATTCCTGAATTTAGGCATATCGTTGGACAAATGCAGCATGATCTATTCCATGTCTATACCGTAGACCAACACACCTTAATGGTGATCAGAAATCTACGTCGCTTTACGATGGCGGAGTATGCCGACGAACATCCGTTGGCCTCCCAACTAATGGACGAATTTGAGCGACCGTGGATTCTTTATATCGCTGCCTTATTTCATGATATCGCCAAGGGCCGAGGCGGCAACCACGCCGAACTAGGTGCTCAAGATGCTCTTGCCTTTTGCCAGCGACATCAGCTCAGCCCCGAGGACACAGAGCTGGTGGTTTTTTTAGTTTACGACCACCTTAGTATGTCTACCGTGGCACAAAAACGTGACATCAGCGACCCTCAAGTTATCCATGACTTTTCCTGCCATGTCAGCACCCCCAGGCGTCTTGCCGCTTTATACTTACTAACAGTGGCAGATATTAAGGGCACCAATCCCAATATCTGGAACTCCTGGAAAGCCAAACTACTGGCCAACCTATACCAACTCAGCCTACGCGCTCTTCAGGGCAGCAATCAGGATGCCTCTGCGGTCTTAGCTCAACGCAAAGCAACTGCCTTGGCCCAGCTACTGGCCAAAGGCATTGCCTCTTCAGATATAGAAAACCTGTGGTCGATATTAGACATCAGTTATTTTTTACGTCACGAAAGTGATGAAATTGCGTGGCATGGTCAAGCCTTACATAAAGCACTACTACACCCCGACCCCGTCGTTGAAACGCGTCAAGTCGGTCGAGGGGGGGAGACCATACAACTCATGATCTACACCCCCGATCGTGATGATCTATTTATGCATATTTGCGCGTTTTTTGATCTGCACCAATTAAGTATTCAAGATGCTCGCATCTACACCACAAACCATGGCTGGGCCTTAGATAGCTTTGTTTTACTATTAGCCAAACATCAAAAATACACGCAGAAGTACGCTCAGGAGCTCTCTACCTCACTCACTCAGTTTTTGCAAAGCCCCACCATTGAATGCTTAGACAGCACTCGCTATTTCATTCATCCTCAATCTAGACGAGCACGTGTCTTTCCTATTGCTCCCACCGTAGACATCCACGCCATGAGAGAGGCTCAAAAATGGAAAATATCGATTGTTTGTGCGGATAGAAAAGGATTACTTTATAGTATTGCTCAAGTTTTTGCAGCGCAGCAAATTAACGTAAAATCCGCTAAAATTATGACTCTAGGCGAACGTGTCGAAGACACCTTTGTCATCCAAAGCGATGATCTCCACCACACCGCATTTTATAAACAATTCGAGCGCGCACTACGCGCTGCCCTCTAGCCTTAGGCATCATGGACGCTTCCTCTTTATTTTTTGATTTCAGCCGCAGCTTTTTATTTACTATTGCGACGCTCTTACCCATGCTCAACCCACCGGCTGCAGCACCGATCTTTCTTACCCTAACCGAAGGGGCTAGCTCCACAGCACGCTCGCGACTCTCCAAAAAAGTCGCTATCAATATTTTTATTATGCTTACTGTTGCGATGGTGGCAGGCCATGTGGTTTTGAACTTTTTCGGGATCTCACTGCCTATCATTCGCATAGGCGGGGGTTTACTCGTCATCGCTACAGCTTGGCGTTTGGTTAGCGCCTCTGACTTTGACGCCGAACAAGCCCAAGACATGGCTGAATCGTACTCATGGGAGCAGGTACGCTCTAAAGCCTTCTATCCACTGACTTTTCCCATGCTCTGTGGCCCAGGTTCATTATCCGCTGCCTTAACCGTAGGTGCTACCTTACACGATAGCAGTGCAGCTGTAGGCGCAACCAAATTAGCTGGCGCAATCCCAGCCGTTGCCATGGCCTGTTTTATTGTGTATTTGTGTTTACGCTTTGCCTCACAGTTTTTATATCGCTTAGGGAGCAATGGTACTGCCGTGGTCATGCGTCTCTCTGCTTTTATTCTTCTGTGCTTAGGTGTACAAATTGTATGGGATGGCCTCTCAGAACTAACCATCAGCTTATTGGTCGAGGCAGCGGCTAGAGTGGCTTCGTATTATTTCTTTTAGGATAGCTGTGTATGCAACAACGTTTTTTCTTGTATAGCGCTGTACTGTGCCTGTTTTCTTTGGCATTCGCTCTGGTGTCACAGCATATTTTTGGGCTACGCCCCTGTGCTTGGTGCGTATTCCAACGTCTTATTTTACTTGGCATTGCCCTGATCTCCCTGCTGGGCTATGTAGCCATGCATTACAAAACCGTCTGGCTTGCCTTTATCTCCAGGCTTTTTATTATGGGTTTAGCAATGGGCGGCGCCCTATCTGCCTGGTATCAATATACAGTAGCAGCAAAGCTCTTTTCCTGCGACATGACCTTTGCCGATCAGGTCATGACAAAAAGCGGCCTAGAGTCATCGATTCCATGGCTTTTTGGCATTTACGCCTCTTGTATGGATGCCGCCGCATCATTATTAGGCATAGACTATGCCGTATGGGCCTTGCTCTTTTTTATATTTATTGGCCTACTTAATCTGATCGCTTTATTTTTTAAACCCGTCAAATAAAACAAAGACCATACAAAAAGAGCCGACTGCAATACCACAGCCGGCTCTTTTTATGCATTTACGATTTAACTGCGTTCCTGCTCTAAAAGATCCAAGTCCTCAAGGCTAATATCACCTGTAACATAATCCCCATTAAAACAAGACGATTCAAATCGATCAAAAGAAGGATTCAAATCACGTAAAGCTTGCTCTAGATCAGCTAAGTCTTGATAGATCAATCCATCAACACCGATCTCCTTAGCTACCTCTTCGGTGGTTTTGTTATAAGCAATTAACTCGGTGCGCAAAGGCATATCAATACCATATACATTTGGATAACGCACCGCAGGTGCGGCAGAAGCAAAAAAGACTTTTTTAGCCCCTGCCGACCGAGCCATCTCTACAATTTCACGACTGGTCGTACCACGCACTATCGAGTCATCAACCAGCAGTACATTTTTACCTTTAAACTCCATCGGAATTGCACTCAGTTTTTGACGCACCGATTTTTTGCGTACCGCTTGGCCTGGCATAATAAACGTGCGACCAATATAGCGATTTTTAATAAAACCTTCCCGGTAGTTTAAATTCAGCTGAGCGGCTAATTGCATAGCTGAAGGACGAGATGAGTCAGGAATAGGCATCACCACATCAATATCAGCTAAACGCAAGTTTTTTGCTAGTTTTGCGCCTAAATACTCACCCATTTTTAGGCGCGCGTCATAGACAGACACACCATCAATCGTAGAGTCAGGACGCGCAAAATAGACATACTCAAACACACAGGGAGATAATTGCGTTTTTTCAGCGCATTGCAAACTCTGTAGTTGTCCATTTAGGTCAATAAAAATGGCCTCACCTGGGGCCACATCACGCTCTAATTGAAAACCACATCCGGTAATAGCCACAGACTCAGAGGCAACCATCCACTCTTTACCCTCTGGCGTTGAGTGGCTACCTAAACACAAAGGTCGAATACCATCAGGATCTCTAAAGGCAATTAAGCCGTAATGAGCAATTTGCGCAATCACGGCATAAGCACCCTTAGCACGATGATGCACCGCTTTGACTGCCTCAAAGATAATGTCCGCCGTTAAGTCCCCTCCATTTGCTGCACGCTGTAATTCATGAGCAAACACATTAAGAAGAACTTCGGAGTCTGAGTTGGTATTGATGTGACGGCGGTCAATACTAAAGAGTTCTTGGCGTAACTGACGCCAGTTACTTAGGTTGCCATTATGAACAAAACTAATACCGAAAGGCGCATTTACGTAAAAAGGCTGCACCTCATCGGCATTTTCTGCGCTATCTGTCGTTGGGTAACGAACGTGGCCCACGCCACTATTACCAAGAAGACTACGCATATTTCGGGTGCGAAACACATCTCGAACTAAACCTGGCCCGCGATGCGTATGAAAAAAATAATCGTTGTAGGTAGTGATTCCTGCTGCGTCCTGACCGCGGTGCTGTAAAAGCAACAAACTATCGTAAATTAATTGATTTACTGGCCCACGACCTACGACACCTACTACTCCTGACATAATGTGTAATCCATAATGTATTAATAAGGTAACCACGATGCCACATGGGGTGGCAAGTATGATTTTATACCGATTACGGCATCAATGGCAGTTTTTGCAAAGCTAGATTCTTGCCACCATGGCTCAGCGGGTATCTGTGTGTAGCCCGCAACGATAACCAAAATCAGGATAAAAACCACGCCTCGCATCAGACCAAAAGCCATGCCCAACCCATGATCAGCAGGGCTAAGACCTGTGTGCTCAATTAAGGCGCTTAGCACCATATTAATTAAGCCTATACCTAATAGCACCCCTACAAAAGTAAGCGCATAGGCAATGGCAGAACGCAATAAGCTACTCTCGACCCAGCCATCCAACCACATAGCCGCATAGGGGCCCCACCAGATAGCGGCTACAAAGGCCGCCACATAAGCCACCAAGGACATCAGCTCTTTCATTAGACCTCTAGCAAAGCCTAATAACCCTGATGCCCCTAAGATAGCTAGGATAAGATAGTCAAAACTACTCACTTGCCGGAAATAAAGCTATTTTCGTAACCCAAAGAGCGTAATCTGGCTTGAGCAGCCTGCGCTGCTTGACGACTAGGAAAGGGCCCCACACGCAATCTATAGGCCGATTTACCCGATACAACAGCGCTTTCTACATAGGCGTTTGAGACCCCAGCAGAAACCAACCGCCCTCGACGTGCATCGGCATCGCTTTGCGAGGAGTAAGCACCCGCTTGTACAATAAAAGAGCCTTGCTGTGCGGCCGCGGCAGAGGTTGTTCTAGGCGGTGGAGTACGACCCTCTAGTAGGGCCAGTGCTACGGCACCATCATCCGTACGAGTCTGCGGAGGAGTGGGTTTTGGTTTTGGCTCGGGCTTTGGTTCGGGTTTAGGCTTTGGCTCGGGCTTTGGTTCTGGAGTTTGATTTACCACCGCTGGAGGAGGAGGTGGCGGCGTCACGGCTACCACAGATGGCGTGGGCTCAATTAAACCTGGATCTTCGGTGTTTTCAACAACATTATTATTAAATACAGGCTGCTCTAAACTTTCAGCAAGACGATATTGTTCCTCGGAAGGAGGAATAATGGAAGGAATCACGGTTACCAGTTGATCTGGTTCATTAGGCGTACTATCAGTTAATAGCACGGGGATCAGGACGATCGCGGCTAATACCAACACTACCGCACCAATTAAACGACGGCGCGCCTTGTTGCGCATCTCTACTAATTGATCGTCGCTAGAGGGCCGACTGCTTTTAGCGGTCGTAGTCTCTTTGCGTGAAAACAGTCCCATGTGTAAAACCTATTTAAACAAAACTAATTACGTTAAGGTACAAAACAAACCCTTTTATTTATGCTTAGAGGCTTATAAACGACCTAAATGCGATAAAACGGGTCCAACAGCAAAAAAAGAACCGAATACCAAAATTCTATCATCATCTGTGGCCAAAGCCTGAGCTTTTACAAAGGCTTGCACCAAATCATCAAATACCAGCACTTGTACTTTAGCCGCCTCAACTAAAGGCTGGTGCACGCGTACAGTAGGTGCAGATACGACAGCATCAGTACTATTATCCGGCTTTTGCTCTAGTAGTAAGGTTTTATTAACTAATTCTGACAGTTCGTTGCCACTGAGCGCTCTAGGGCCTTTTAGGTCAGCACATAGCCAGACATCCACCTGATTAATTAATCGAGCCAATACCGCACTAACATCTTTATCTTTAAACATACCAACCACTGCATAGGTTTTACTGTTTGGAGTCATCGGCATTTGTTGTAGATTTTGGGCTAAAGCACCCGCCGCATGAGGATTATGCGCCACATCCAATATAACAGTTGGCTGACCTGGCAATATCTGCATACGCCCAGGTACGGAAGCACGCAATAGCCCCTCTCGGACTGAACTAGCAGGAACGATCAGTTTCATGCGCAAGGCTTCGAGAGCAGCTAAAGCGGCAGAGGCATTCAGCAACTGATTAACCCCTCTCAGACCTGGATACGCCAACGCAGCACGGCGATGATCTCTGCCGGCAAATGCCCATTGTTGTGCATCACCTGAATAATTAAAATCTACGCCAAACTGCCATAAATCAGCGCCTATTTCATCGGCATAACTTTTGATTTTCTGGGGAGGAATTGGGTCTGCACAAATGGCGGGCTTACCAGGGCGGAAAATATGCGCTTTTTCCCAAGCAATATGCTCTCGATCATCGCCTAAGTATTCAACATGATCAATATCTACACTGGTAATAATGCTGCAATCCGCATCTATGATATTGACCGCATCCAAGCGACCACCTAGACCCACCTCAAAAATCATTACATCCAAGTTAGCCTCTTGGAAGGCACATAACGCAGCCAGTGTAGAGAACTCAAAATAACTCAAGCTATTATCAGCTCGGGCCTGATCAATTTGAACAAACTGACGCACAATCGTTTCATCTGACGCATCGTGCCCATTGATACGAATTCGCTCGTTATAACGAAGCAAATGTGGCGATGTATATAGCCCTACTTTATAACCAGCGGCTAATAAAATAGCCTCTAGCATGGCGCAGGTTGAGCCCTTTCCGTTCGTACCCCCCACCACAATTTTAAGTGCTGAGTTCTCTTTTAACTGCAAACGATCTGCTACCGCACTGATACGAGCCAACCCCATATCGATGGTTTGCGGGTGTAGCGTCTCTAGGTGCGTTAACCAATGTGCTAACGAGCTGTGCTGATCTAAAACGGAACTATGCATAATGTCTCATAAACAAAAAAAGCGGTAGGCGCTAATAATAGCACCTACCGCCTATTATTAAACAGTCTAACGACTATTTACGTCGCGCCGGAGGAATGTCTGTACATGCGCCCAATGAGGCGGCGGCAGCCATCCCCACTGATTCTCCCAAAGTAGGATGCGGATGAATAGTTCTTGCAATATCCACCTGATCCGCCCCCATTTCTATCGCCAAGACAATCTCACTAATCAAGTCTCCAGCCCCAACTCCTACAATACCACCACCTAAAATGCGTTTAGTTTCCGCATCAAACAGTAGCTTTGTGAAGCCCTCGTCTCGATTATTGGCTATAGCTCGACCTGAGGCTTGCCACGGGAATAACCCTTTTTCAATCGCTATACCCTGTGCTTTTGCGTCTTCTTCGGTCAACCCAACCCAGGCAACCTCTGGGTCTGTGTAGGCCACAGAGGGAATTACCCGAGCATCGAAAAATGATTTCTCACCCGCAATGACCTCGGCAGCCACATGGCCCTCGTGAACCGCTTTATGTGCCAGCATGGGTTGGCCCACAATGTCACCAATCGCATAAATATGTGCCACGTTAGTCCGCATCTGATTATCAACAGCAATAAAGCCGCGCTCATCTACACGTACTCCCGCATTTTCTGCACCTATTTTTTTACCATTAGGTGTACGCCCTACGGCTTGCAACACTAAGTCGTAACGCTGCGGCTCTGCTGGTGCTCCTGGGCCCTCGAAAGTAACCCAGATACCATCTTCTTTTGCCTCAGCAGCCACCGTTTTGGTGTTTAACATAATGTTATCAAAACGCGGTTTATTCATGTTTTGCCATACACGTACTAAATCACGGTCAGCACCTTGCATGAGACCTGACTGCATCTCAACCACATCTAAACGCGCGCCTAATCCCGAGTACACCGTACCCATCTCTAAGCCAATAATGCCACCACCAATGATAAGCATTTTTTCTGGCACGGATTTCAGCTGCAATGCACCTGTAGAGTCAACAATACGGGGATCTTCGGGAAGAAAGGGCAATTTAACAGATTGACTACCTGCGGCAATAATGGCAGATTTAAAATCAATAGTCATTGTGCCAGCTACATTTTCAACCTGCAGTTGATTAGGGCCTAAAAAGCGTCCAGTGCCCGTAATAACCTCGACATTCCGTGCCTTGGCCATGCCCGCCAAGCCCTTAGTCAATTTCCCAATTACGCCATCTTTGTAATCGCGTAATTTATTGATATCAATTGTGGCCTCACCAAACTGGATACCTTGGTCAGCTAGCTCTTTAGCCGCTTCGTAAACACCGACGGTATGCAATAGTGCTTTAGATGGGATACATCCTACATTTAGACATACCCCCCCCAAAGTTAGATAACGCTCTACCAGCACCACTTTTAGGCCTAAATCTGCCGCACGGAAAGCGGCAGAATAGCCACCCGGACCAGAGCCAAGTACCAATACATCATACGTGCCATCTGCTGTTGCCGTCGTAGCAGTAGATGCTGTCTGTTGAGGTTTCGCCTTTTTTTCCGCAGCAGCTACTGGCGTAGAGGTGGAGGTTTCCACCCGCACAATCACTGTCCCTTCGGCTACGGTATCACCTACCTTCACCAATACCTCTTTCACCACACCTGCGTGCGAAGAGGGGATTTCCATAGAGGCTTTATCAGACTCCACGGTGATTAGGCTCTGCTCCACATTGATAGTATCGCCTGGACTGACCAAGACTTCGATCACATCCACGCCGTCAAAATCACCAATATTAGGAATAAGAATATCTTGTGTACTCATCGATTACTCCTTAAAGGCTAATGCGACGGAAGTCTGCAAGCAATTGACCCAAGAAGGCATTAAATCGTGCGCCAGATGCTCCATCAATAACCCGGTGGTCATACGACAACGAAAGTGGCAGCATTAAGCGTGGCACGAAATCGTTGCCATTCCAAACAGGCTGCATCGTAGAGCGAGACACACCTAAGATAGCAACCTCAGGGGCATTGATAATAGGAGTAAAGTCTGTCCCACCTATACCACCTAAAGAGGAAATCGTAAAACAACCACCTTGCATTTGTGCGGCTGATAATTTGCCATCACGCGCCAAAGCGGCAAGTTCACCCGTCTCTTTGGCAATCTCTAAAATACCTTTTTTATCGGCATCTTTGATGACTGGTACGACTAAGCCATTTGGTGTATCGGCCGCAAAACCAATGTTGTAGTATTTTTTCAATACTAGATTATCACCATCCAACGACGCATTAAATTCAGGGAATTTTTTCAATGCAGCAACAGCAGCTTTAATCAAAAAGGCTAACATCGTTAAGCGCGCATCATTTCCTGATTTTTTACCCTCTTCATTCACCTGTTTTCGGAAAGACTCTAGCTCGGTAATATCAGCAAGATCGTTATTGGTCACATGGGGAATCATGACCCAGTTTCGATGCAGGTTAGCACCAGAAATTTTCTTAATCCGTGATAGAGGCTGCGTCTCAACTTCTCCAAAGCGAGAGAAATCAACTTTAGGCCAAGGTAAAACCTGGAAATCACCCGATATGCTCGTTACGCCAGCTGTTGGTGCTGCGCCCCCAACCGTTCCACCTGCTAACGCCTGTTTAACAAACTGCCGTACGTCATCTGGGGTAATGCGCCCTTTGCTGCCTGAACCTGTTACTAAGTGCAGGTCCACCCCTAACTCACGTGCAAATTTACGCACAGAGGGGGAAGCATGAGGCAAATTACGCAATGGTACATTTGCATCAGCAAAGGAGGAAGTTGGCGACTCGCGTTTAGGTGAGTCAGAAGCCATAACACCAGCAGGCGCACTAATCACCGATGGAGCGGCTTTGGGTTCTTCGATAGTGACAGCGGGTGCCGTTTCTGTAGAAGCCGCCTTAGCTGGAGCCGAAGCCCCTGCCCCCGCAATCGTTAGCTCAAGAATATCTGAGCCTTGTGAAACCTTATCGCCGACTTTTACCGCGACGCGCTGTACAACACCCGCATGACTAGAAGGGACTTCCATCGAGGCTTTATCTGTTTCTAGCGTAATCAAGCTTTGTTCTTGCTCAATCGTATCGCCCTCTTTGATAAGCACCTCAATCACATCTACATCATGGGCATCACCAATGTCTGGCACACGCACTGTAATCGTTTGTGTCGCAGTCTCTGCCACCGCTTCTTTGGGAGCAGGTGCAGCCACATCTTCTTTGGCTTTTTCGGCAACGGGAGCAGGAGCTGCCTCGGTTTGACCGGCAGCTTCAATCTCTAGAATTACTGAGCCTTGACGTACTTTATCGCCCAGCTTTACTTTAATTGATTTCACCACCCCAGCATGAGAGGCTGGAATTTCCATTGAAGCCTTATCCGACTCAACCGTGATCAAACTATCCTCAACGGCAATGGTATCGCCCTCGTTAACAAGGATCTCGATAACATCTACATCTTCATCACTACCGATATCCGGGACAATGACTTGAATTAATTCACTCATGACTTTCCCCCTTAATTAAACGTGATGAGGATTAGGTTTGTTAGCACTAATGCCATACTTTTCCATGGCCTCAACCACTTTATCCATACTGATCTTACCTTCATCAGCCAAAGCTCTCAGTGCACTTAATGTCACAAAGTAGCGATCTACCTCGAAATGGGAGCGTAGTTTAGAACGGAAATCTGAACGACCGTAACCATCAGTACCCAATACACGGTAAGTGCGATTTTCAGGGATAAAAGCCCGAATCTGATCAGCAAAGGCTTTGACGTAATCTGTAGAAGCAATAATTGGACCGGTAGTTTGCTCTAGTTGTGTTGTCACATAAGGTTTAGGAGCATTCGCATCTTTAGGATTCAACAACGCATAGCGCTCGCAATCCAGACCCTCACGACGTAGCTCCGTAAAGCTAGTTGCACTCCAAACATCAGAGCCAATACCCCAGTCTTTTTGCAATAAATCTTGAGCGGCAATGACTTCACGCAAGATTGTGCCTGAGCCCATTAGCTGTACACGGTGCTCGCCATCGACTGATTTAAATTTGTACATACCACGCAAAATGCCCTCTTCATCACCTTTATTAAGGCCAGGGTGTGCATAGTTTTCATTCATCAGGGTCAGGTAAAAATACACGTCCTCTTGCTTTTCTGCCATGCGATACAACCCATCACGCAAGATCACAGTGACCTCATGCGCAAAAGTAGGATCATAAGACACGCAGTTCGGAATCACAGACGCTTGGATATGACTTTGCCCATCCTCATGCTGCAAGCCTTCGCCATTTAGGGTTGTGCGGCCCGCTGTACCACCTAAAACAAAGCCACGCGCTTGCATATCACCCGCCGCCCACGCTAAGTCACCAAAGCGTTGGAATCCAAACATGGAGTAGTAGATGAAGAACGGAATCATAATGCGATTATTGCTGGAGTAAGACGTTGCCGCCGCAATCCAAGAGCTAAATGCGCCTAACTCGTTAATCCCTTCTTGGAGTAGCTGACCGTTTTCAACCTCACGGTAGTACATCACTTGGTCTTTATCTACTGGGGTATATTTCTGGCCGTCTGGAGCATAAATACCGATTTGACGGAACAAGCCTTCCATACCAAAAGTGCGAGACTCATCAGCCAAAATAGGCACAACACGTGGACCTAACTGTTTATCACGTAACAGCTGATTCAACACACGAACAAAAGCCTGCGTGGTGGAGATTTCTCGGCCTTCTACTGTGGGTTCTAGGGTAGCTTTAAATACATCCAAAGGAGGCGTCGCTAAATGCTCATCCGCTTTAGTACGGCGCTTAGGCAGGTAGCCGCCTAATGCTTGGCGGTGTTCGTGCAGATATTTCATTTCTGGTGAGTCTGCAGCTGGCTTAAAGTAAGGAACTTCAGCCAAGCGATCATCAGGAATAGGAATATTAAAGCGATCACGGAATCCACGTAAGGACTCTACGTCTAGACTTTTCTGTTGATGACTTGGGTTTTTGGCTTGGCCTACATGGCCCATCCCATACCCTTTAATGGTTTTTGCCAAAATTACGGTAGGTTGACCTGTATGTTTTGTTGCAGAATCAAACGCCGCATAAACTTTATACGGATCATGACCACCCCGGTTTAGACGCCAAATATCCTCATCGCTCATGCGACTGACCATCTCTAGCAATTTAGGATGTTTACCAAAGAAATTCTCACGCACATAGGCGCCATCATTGGCCTTATATGCCTGGTACTCACCATCAATGGTGTCTTCCATGACTTGACGCAAAATACCTTCTTTGTCTCGGGCCAATAGTGGGTCCCAGTATCCGCCCCAAATGAGCTTGATCACGTTCCAACCACCACCACGGAACACCCCTTCGAGCTCTTGGATGATCTTGCCGTTACCGCGCACGGGACCATCTAATCGTTGCAAGTTACAGTTCACAACGAAAATCAAGTTGTCTAAGTTTTCACGTGCGGCCAAGCCGATAGCACCTAAAGACTCTGGCTCGTCCATCTCGCCATCACCTAAAAACACCCAAACCTTACGACCAGAGGTATCTGCAATGCCACGTGCGTGTAGGTATTTTAAGAAACGCGCTTGGTAAATCCCCATCAATGGGCCTAGCCCCATCGACACAGTCGGAAACTGCCAAAAATCCGGCATAAGTTTAGGGTGAGGATACGAAGATAAGCCTTTGCCATCGACCTCTTGGCGGAAATTATCTAACTGCTCCTCATCTAAACGGCCTTCTAAGTAAGCGCGGGCATACATACCTGGAGAGGTATGACCTTGGAAATACACCAAGTCACCACCACGCTCATCATTATCGGCTTTCCAAAAATGGTTTTGACCACATTCAATCATAGTGGCTAAAGAGGCAAATGAAGCAATATGACCGCCTAAACCACCACCGTCTTCGGGGGTTTCTTGGTTCGCTTTTACTACCATTGCCATCGCGTTCCAACGAATATAGGAACGAATACGCTCTTCTAGTACCGGATCACCTGGGTATTTGGGCTCTAAGCCAACCGGGATGGTATTAACGTAAGCGGTATGGGGGGAATAAGGAATGCGTGAACCGGAGCGACGTGCTACATCGGTTAAACGTTCAATTAGGTAGTGCGCACGAGCTGGGCCTTCGCGGTCCAATACAGCTTCTAGCGCCTCTAGCCATTCTTTTGTTTCTAAGGCTTCGTCGTTGTCTAAACTAACCGAGTTTTGTACTTGATCAAGAGAGGACATAGGGCGTGTCTCCAGTGAATGAATATGAAGTCCGCTCTGACAAGTTTGGGCAGGATGTACTCATGGATCAAAGGTTGTCAGATGGCACGAACCGCAAACACAATCAGCCGTTATTTTTTGGCTTATGTTTCATCTATTCTATGTAAGAAAAACAAAAGCCTCAAGCAAATTTTCATTTTATGGTAACAGTTTTCATAATGCGGAATAACCCTGTAGCACAGGAGCTTTAATCCCGCTTACAATGTGAGCTGGGCTTTATTTATACTGTTATGGCTAATCATTCAAAAAAGTCGCTCATTCCGACCACTTTCTACGAGCAGGCGCGTCAAAGCCGCCGTGGTGTTTACTGGCTAACTCCGGTCATTGTGCTGGTGTTATATCTTTGTGTTATGGGCGTCTTTTTTTGGTTACAGCGCCTACAAAATGATAGTGTGATGTTCATCACTATTGACCAAGAAATTCGCCAACAGCGGCTCCTGCTCGTAGTTCTAGCCCTTTCCTTTGTGATTGTGGTGAGCCTACTTGCTCTATGGCGTTATACTCGCTTTCGCTCTCATGCCGAAGCCGCTCTCATTGCAGAAACAGGCTTTAGACGGGCCATGGAAAACTCCATGTCCACAGGTATGCGTGTTTTTGATATGTATGGTCGTATTGCGTATGTCAACCCCGCCTTTTGTCGCATGATCGGCTGGAACGAGGCCGACCTCATTGGTCGAACGGCCCCCTTTCCCTATTGGTTACCTGGTCGTCACCAACAGCATCAAGATATTTTAGATCTACTGATGTCTGGGCGCACCCCTAGCTCAGGTCTAGAGGTTGAGGCTCAACGCCGCGATGGCTCACGGTTTACAGCACGCATGTATGTTTCCCCATTACGCGACCCCAATGGCGAGCAAATCGGCTGGATGACCTCTATGACAGACATTACCGAACCCAAACGCATCCGCGAAGCCCTAACTGCTGCGCACGAGCGTTTTATGACTGTACTAGAGGGTTTAGATGATGCCATTTCTGTGGTGGCTGACACCCCCGAGGGGCTAGAGCTTCTCTTTGCTAATCGTACCTATCGCCGAATTTTTGGTGCACAACCGAATGGTCACTCTGAACTCATGGGGGGGCGCTTAGGACGTTTTACAGATGAAACCGTCGAAACCTTTTCACTCTCTGCGCAGCGCTGGTTCGAAGTCCACCATCGTATGTTGGCATGGACGGATGCACGTCGTGTCAGACTGCAGGTGGCACGAGATATTACGGAACGACGCACCCACGAGGAGGCCTCTAGAGTTCAACAAGAGAAAATCCAACTCACCAGCCGTTTAACGACTATGGGCGAGATGGCCTCATCCTTAGCCCATGAGCTCAACCAACCTCTTACTGCTATCAGCAACTACAGCATGGGGGCGGTGGCTATGGTAAAATCGGGGCGTTACAACCCTGACACCTTGGTCGAAGCGCTTGAAAAAGCAGCAGCTCAAGCCGAGCGTGCAGGGAAAATCATCAGTCGTATTCGCGAATTCGTCAAACGCAGCGAGCCACGTCGCCAACAAGTTCCTGTTATGAAAATACTGGACAATGCAGTGGCTTTTGCTGATATTGATGCGCGTAAACGCCAAATCAAGATTGAACTCAGCCTGCCCACCCCCATTCCGGATGTCTTGGCCGATCCTATACTGATCGAGCAAGTGCTCTTAAATCTACTTAAAAACGGAATTGAGGCCATGGAAAACAGTGACTATCCCATATTACATGTGTACGTCACCCCTCTTGAGGGCAATCTATTAGAAATCGCTGTCGTAGATCGCGGTTACGGTCTAAAAGACCCCGAACGTCTCTTTGAGCCTTTTTACAGCACAAAGAACGAAGGTTTAGGTATGGGGCTTAATATTTGCCGCACCATTATCGAATCCCATCATGGACGCTTATGGGCTGTAGATAACCCCGATGGGGGCACCATATTCCGCTTTACTTTGCCCTGTGCGCAACCTCAAAGTCGCATTAGTCAAACCACTCATTCCGAGGAGATTCAAGCATGAGTAGTACCCAAATTCCTTGCACTATCTTTATAGTAGACGACGACGAAGCGGTGCGTGATTCTCTACGTTGGCTCTTAGAGGCCAATGGATATCGCGTTAAATGTTTTGCTGCTGCCGAAGAGTTCTTACAGGCTCCCCAAAACTGTCAATGACTCTATCAACCAAGCCATGT